>NZ_JBHYVB010000046.1:13715-44070 GCF_042750115.1 Streptomyces sp. NPDC059455 | reverse complement strand
CGCTAACCCCTTCCGGGCCTGGGGCGCCCACCCCCAAGCCGTCCCCTACGGTCGGGTAGGGGGGGGGGGGGGGGGGGCCACTGGCCAGTGCCCAGCTGCCCGCGCCGAACGCGGCGTCGCCCATGATGGCGGACCGCAGCTCACCGAAGGACGCCTTGGGGCGTGCCTTCCGGTACGTCTCGACGAGCCGTGCTGGATTCGGGTGAGAGCGGGCCGCCGCCGCGTGGACGTCGGCCGCGGTCGAGGTGGAGTAGTTGCCCATGGGGGCCAGGTAGAGGTTGGCCTCCTCGGTGTTGATCCCGATGAGCAGGTCGACGTCGGCGCTGAGGCCGGTGGCGACGGATTCGGCGGGCTGCGTGTCGAGGGCCAGGCTGAAGGGGCTGAGTCCGATCAGCGGGTCGCTGTGCGTCTCGGTCCGCAGGTCGATGCCCGCGACCCGGTTGGCGGCCTCGACCAGGCGCTCGTCGGAGACGTCCGCGAAGGCGTCGACATGGGGATCGACGCCCAGCGCCTCGGTCGCGGCCTTGGTGACGCGGGCGGCCTGCTCGATCGTGAACGCCCCCCGGCCGCTGCCGCTCTGGACGATCGCCCGGCGGAAGAGGCCCGTGGCCTCGGGGGTGGCGAGCACGCCGCCGACGATGGTTGCCCCGGCCGACTGGCCGAAGAGTGTGACGTTGCTCGGGTCACCGCCGAAGGCGGCGATGTTCTCCCGCACCCAGCGCAGCGCGGCGACGACGTCGAGCAGGCCGCGGTTGGCGGGCGCTCCGGGGATGTCGAGGAATCCCGCGATGCCGAGCCGGTAGTTCAGGGTAACGAGGATGACGCCGTCGCGGGCGAAGCCGGAGCCGTCGTACAGCGCGGACCGCGTCGATCCGGCGACGAATCCGCCGCCGTGGACGAACACCATGACGGGCAGAGCGCTGTCCATGGCGGCGGGCGTCCAGATGTTGACGGTGAGGTAGTCCTCCCCCTGGCTCCAACCGGGGCCGAAGTAGGGGGACATGTCCACGGTGCCGAGCTTGCGCTCGGACTGCGGCGCGTTGGGTCCCGGCACGGTGGCGTCCCGTACGCCGTCCCAGGACTCATGCGGCTGCGGCGGCGCGAATCGGCCGGCGCCGAGGGGAGGGGCGGCGTAGGGGATGTTCAGAAAGGCGGTGGTGTCGTCCTGTCGTAGGCCGCGGACCGCCCCTTGCGCGGTGGTCACAACGGGGTCGGGGTGGTGGTTCACAGTGGTGCCTTTCTGCGGGCCTCAGCCCTGTTCGGTGTACGCGAAGGGGACCCAGCCCTTGATCGGCATCTCGTTGTCTTTGTCTACGGTTGGGTCGTCGACGGCCCGTGGCCCGGGGTATGGCCCCGGGGCCATGGTTGTGGACCGACCAGATGTCAGAGTCGGTCGAGCGAGGCCCACCGCTTTATGCCGAACGAGCCGCCGCTGCGTTCCACTTCCAGCGCGCCGTGTCCCGCGAAGTGAGCAGGCAGGACAAGCGCGTTGGCGTCGGCGGCCCAGCCGAGAATCTCGTGCCGGGTCTTGCGGGAAGCCTGTGCGTCCTCGCAGAAGCAGCTGTTGTGGTCCGGCTGCATGACCTGGAAGGGGGAGTGCATCAGATCGCCGGCGAAGACCGCGCGCTCGGAGCCGGAGTGCAGCATCAGGACACTCGATCCCGGTGTATGGCCGGGTGCGGCCTGTAGACGGAGGTTGGCGTCGATCTGGTGGCTCGACTCCCAGAGCTGGACCTGGCCCGCGGCGTGTACGGGCGCGACGCTGTCCTCGAAGACGTTCTCGTTGACTCCGCCGGCGATCTTGGGGTTGTTGGCCGGGTTCCAGAACTCGAAGTCGGCCTTGGGCATCACGTAGGTGGCGTTGCGGAAGGTCGGAACCCAGGCCTGGCCCTCCAGGCGGGTGTTCCATCCCACGTGGTCGACGTGCAGGTGGGTGTTGACCACGATGTCGACGTCGTCGGGGTGCACGCCGGCCCGCTGGAGGTTGTCGAGGAAGTCCAGCTCCAGGTGGTCCCAGGCCGGTGTGTGGGGGCGTTCCTTGTGATTGCCGATCCCGGTGTCTATGAGGACGGTCTTGCCCTCGCTGCGCAGCACCCACGTCTGCACGGCCACCTCACAGATACCGGTCTCGTCGCTGAGGAAGTCCGGGACGAGCACGGACCGGTGTTCGTCCCAGTGCTGCTTCGGCGAGCCGGGGAAGAATGTCCCCGGGTCCATGCCGACCGGTCCGTGCATCTCCTCGACCCGGGTCACCTCGACGTCGCCGAGAGTAATGTCACTCATGATATGTGGTCCTCTATTCGTATCGTCCGGGCGGGTTCCTACCGGTCGCCGTGCAGGCGTGCGCGCAGCAGATTGGGGTCAGCGGCCGTGGTGTAGGCAGCGCTGAGCACGTACACGTCATTGCCGCGCAGGGCGATGGAGGTGGGGTTCTGAAGTCCGTTTGTGGCATCCAGCACGGTGGTGCTGGTGCCGTTGGACCGGATGCGCACGACCGTGTTGGGGGCGTTGAGTGCGGCGAGGACGTCGTCGCCGCGGCCGGTGAACGCGAAATCGTCGATTCCGGCCAGGCCTGATGCCTTGACCTGCGGGGTGCCCGCACGGTTTCCGGAGCGGATCGGAATGCGCAGCAGGGTGCCCCGGTCGAGGTTGGTCACCCACAGTGCGCCGTCGTGTACTTTCGCGCCGTTGGCTCCAAGGAAGCCGGTCGAGGCGAGCTCGGGGGCGGCGGACCAGGCGGTGGGTGTTCCGCCGCCGATGGGAACGGTCCACACAGTGCCGAGCGCCGAGTCGGTGATGTAGAGCTGCCGGCTGTGCTCATCCAGTGCCAGCCCGTTGGGCAGGCCGTTGGCGGGCAGCGCGGCGATGCGCTCCGGGTCCTGCCCGGGGCGTATCCGCCACAGCCCTGTCAGGTCGGCCGTGCCGGTCGCGTAGAGCATGTAAACGGTGCCGTCCGAGGTATGGACGATGCCGGTGGTCAGGGGGAAGCCGAGGACCGGTGTCTTGACTCCGCCGTCGGCGGGTGCGGGCAGCGTCGCCAGGATGCGCGTCGCGCCGCCAGGGCTGACCTGAGCCACCTGGCGGCTGGCGGCGAAGGTGACGTCTGCCGTGCCGTCGGGCAGCAGGGTGACGTTCTCCGGCATCTGGCCTGCTGACAGGTCGAAGTGGGCGGCGACCCGCACATCTGTCAGTGGCCCTGTGGAGGACAGCGCGTTGGCCGGCGTAGCCGCCGTAAGGGTGGCTACAGCCACCGATACGGCCGACATGGTGATCTTGATACTTCGCTTGGACATGGTTCCCTCACTGCTTTCGGGCATGCGGTAGCCGCGGTGCGGCGACGTGGTCGAGAGGGGCCTCGGGGGAGGCCGGAGGTCGCGATCTGCCGGAGGTCGCGTGCTGCCGACCGGCGGGCGTGGGCGTGTCCGGCGACCGGGGCAGTCCGGTGGCGGGGCGCCGCGGCGGTCAGGCAGGCCGCGGGCGCCCTCGGGCGACGGAGGGGCGCGGGGTCAGATGCGGTTTTCGGCGCCGTGGCGCGGCCGGGTCGCTTCCTCCGATGCGGTGGCGTGGGCGAGCAGGTTCAGGGCTGTCGCGGAGGAGGAGCCGGGGTCGGCTGTGGCCACCACCAGGGCCGGGCCGTTCCCTTGCGGGCTCTGCAGCGTCTGCTGGGTGACAGTCAGGGTCCCGACCAGCGGGTGGCGCATCTCATAGTCGGCGACATCGCAGGCCACGATCCGGTGATCGGCCCACATCGTGGCGAACTCCGGACTACCCATGGTCAGCTCGCCGATCAGTCCGGCCAGCAGTGGATCATCGGGGTATCGGCCAGCCGTCAGACGCAGGTTGCCCACCACGGCCCGGGCCTTCGCGGGCCAGTCTGTGTACAGGTCACGAGTGTGCGCGTCGAGGAACACCAGCCTGGCCATGTTCGGCCGTCGGCCCGGAGTGTCGGGGCTGCCCAGATCGAGATGGCCGGCGAACAGCCCGTGACCTTGACGGTTCCAGGCCAGGACGTCGCTGCGGCGGCCCATGACGATGGCGGGTGTGCCCTCGATGGCTGCCAGCAAAGCGCCGGTTGCTGGGGATATGCGTTCGGCACGCGGCCGACCCGCGGGCCTGCCGCGTCTCGGTGCATTGGCCAGGGCGTGCAGATGGGCACGCTCGGAGTCATCCAGTCGCAGGGCCTTCGCGATGGCGTCGAGCACCTCGCGCGAGGCGTTGTGCGACTGGCCCTGCTCCAGGCGGGTGTAGTAGGGCGCGCTGATGCCCGCGAGCATCGCGAGCTCCTCCCGGCGCAGCCCCGGCACCCGGCGCCGCTCGCCGTAGGTCTGCAGCCCGACGTCTTCCGGCCGCAGCTGGCCGCGGCGTGCCTGAAGGAAGTCGGCGAGGTGCCCGTGGTTATTCATGTATCCGAGTGTGCATCCCGCCGACGATTCGTGCCTGACCCCGCTGGGGTAGTGATCCGCAGGGTCTGGCTCGCTTCTGTCCCGGTCTCCAGGATGGCCGCATTCCTCTTCATCGCCTCCGGGAGAATCCATGAGCATCACCACCCCCGACCCACAGCATCCGCTTGCCGGGCTCGACCTCACTCCCTTCGCCTTCACCCGGCGGTGCTGGGTCGACGGAACGCCGGACTCCGTCTACCGCCTCATCAGCGACGTATCACTGATCGAGAGGTGGAGCCCGAGCGCCAGCGAGGTGAGCTACGCGCCGGGCGACGGTCCCTGGGTCGGCGCCCGGTTCAGCGGCCTCAACCGCCGGGACCAGCGCAAATGGGTCACCCACTCCGAGGTGGTGCAGGCCGATCCAGGCCTCGCCTTCGCCTTCGTCGTCGGCGGAGCCGATCACGGCATCGTGCGCTGGAGTTGGCACTTCCGCGAGCAGGGCACCGGCAGCATCGTCGAGCAGTCCTGGCAACTGCTGCGCACCGATCCGGTCCTGGGCGCCACACGCGAGGACGTCATCGCGCTGCGCGACCACATGGCCGACAGCGCGGAGGCCACGTTGGTCGCCCTCGCGGAATGGATCGTCGCCGACCGTGCGCGGTGATCCCACTGCACAAGCTCTACGAGGACGACGGCGCCCCGACCGACATCGAGATCTCCACCGTCCGCCCCCGACAGGTTCTGGTGATCGGTAGCCTCAGCGAGTTCCCGACCGCGGCTCGGCGAACCCGGAGAAGATCACCTCCATGGGGATGCCCGGCGGGCTGGACCGCTCGCCCTACAGCACCTTCACCCGGGCGTTCTCCTCCCAGCGGTCCCCCTCCTCCGGATACGCCCGACACCAGCACCGGACGCGTCCAACGGGGCTGACCTAAGAAGCTGTCTTTCCGGGCTTGAGGGCTGCGTTTTCGCTGGTCGGGCGCGGGGCCGGAGGTTCCGTGGGAGTAGTGGCCCGTTGTGCTGCGGCTCCCGGTGAGGTCGTGGATGCCGTCGGTGGTTGGCCTGCTCGAACAGCGTGAGCTGGGTGCTCGCCGTCGCGTGGACGAACTATGAGAGGAGGCCGACCGCGTCCAGGCCGAGTCGGCCGTGGCCGAGCAGAGCGGAATCCCAGCGTGGATCTTCCTTGCCGGGTGCGGCGTTATGGCGCCGCGCGAAGCTGTGCGGCCTCCTGGCGCAGCGCCCCCACGGTGGCCGTCACCTCGGGAGAGCGGTCGCGGACCGTGACGGCGACGATGGCTCGGCCGAGCCAGGCGGGGTCGTCGACTTGGACGATGCGGACGCCGGTGGGGACCGCGGCGGCCGCTACTTCGGGGAGTACGGCGATGCCGAGACCGGCGGCGACAAGGCCGAGGCGAGTGGGCCATTCGCGGGCGGCATAGGCGATCCGCGGGTGGTCGAGGGTTGGCCAGGCGCCGAACTGGGGGTCGTCGCGGAGGCCCTTGCCGACGATCCAGGGTTCGTCCCCCAGCTCGGTCACCGGAATGGTTCCGCGGCCGGCGAGCCGGTGGTTCGCGGGGACGGCGAGCAGGAGATGGCCGTCGAGGAGCAGGTCGCGGCGCAGTCCCTCGAAATCGTAGGCGGGCAGGTCCGCTCCCACACCGATCACTGCGATGTCGATGCGGTGAGCGCGGAGTTGGCGAAGCTGCGTGGGCGAGGACGCCTCGCCGAACTCGGCGATCAAACCCGGGTGGTCGTTTCGCAGGCGGGCCATTGCCCTGGGGACGAGTACGGCGGCAGCCGAGGGGAACGCCGTGATGGCGACGCGTCCGGTGACGTGGTCATGCAACCCGGCGAGGTCTGTACTGACGGCGTCGATCTCGTTGAGGGCTGTTGCGGCCCGGCGGGCGAGCATCATGCCCGCGGGAGAGGGGGTCACCCCGCGGGCGCCCCGGACGAACAGCGTTACGCCTGCGGCGGCTTCCATCGCCGCCATCTGACGGGACACCGCGGACTGGGTGTATCCGAGTGCGTCGGCCGCGGCGGTGAACGAGCCGGTGTCGATTACGGCCTGGACGACGCGGAGACCGGTGAGGGTGAAGTCGGCCACGCCATCATCCTGACACATTCTGAAACCGCATGTCTCCTATGTAAGACCTTCGCTGGTGGAATGTCTCGATCAACAGCACGATGGAACAGCAACAGCAAGCAATCCATCCACCTGCAGGGAGCACCAGCCATGGCCAAGACCTGGTTCATCACGGGCAGTTCGAGGGGGTTCGGCCGCGAGTGGGCGGAAGCGGCGCTCGAGCGCGGCGATCATGTCGCGGCGACGGCCCGGGTCGTCAGCCAGCTGACCCCTTTGGTCGAGCGGCACGGGGATGCGGTATTGCCGGTCCGGCTCGACGTTACCGACCGCGCCGCGGTGCATGAGGCAGTGCAGCGTGCCCACGCGCATTTCGGTTCACTGGACATCGCGGTCAACAACGCCGGATACGGGCATTTCGGTATGGTCGAGGAGGTGAACGAGGACGACCTCCGTGCTCAGATGGAGACCAACTTCTTCGGTGCGGTGTGGGTCACACAGGCCGTGCTGCCTCTCATGCGGTCGCAGCGATCGGGGAGGATCCTGCAAGTGACCAGCGAGGGCGGCGTACGTGCATTCCCCGGCATCGGTGCGTACCACGCCTCCAAATGGGCCCTTGAGGGGTTGTCGGAGTCTCTGGCGCAAGAAGTTGCAGCCTTCGGCATCCATATCACCAACGTCGAGCCCGGCCCCTACGCCACCGACTGGCTGGCCCGCGGGGCACGGCACAGCGAGCCGCACCCGGACTACACCGAAGTCCGCGCGGCCACTGCACCGGATTTCGAGGTAGGCGACCCGCGCGCGACCCGCGACGCGATTCTTCAGATCGTCGATGCGGACCAGCCCCCGCTGAGGATCTTCCTCGGCAAGTCCTTCACCGATGTCGCTGGTCTCTACGAGGAGCGTCTGAGCACCTGGCGTCAGTGGCAGCCGGTCTCCCTGGCTGCGTTCGGCTAAAGCGGCAACGCTGGGTATCAGTGGTGTGCGAGTCGGGAGCGAAGGCGCCGTCGATTCCTTCAGCGGCCCCCTCGGCCGCTTCGGCGGGGCGGGGGATGAGGATCTTCTCGTAGGCGGTGACGGCATGGCCGACGGTGGTGTGTCCAGTGAGGGCCTGGGTCAGGCCAGCGCCGTCGCGCATGGCGAGGTTGGTGCCCATGCCCGTGGCGGTTCATGCCGGTTTTCGGGAACGTCCCGCGAAGCGCGACGTTCCCGGCGGATCGGGTGCGGTTCACGCGCTGGCGGGCCAGGCGGAGGATGGCCTGGGTGTGTGTCTTGCCGCGTGCGCGCTGCCGCGTGGAGTGTACAGTTCTGTTCATGAGTGACACCTTGCCGATTACAGAGGCTCGGGCCCGGTTCGGGTCGCTGGTGCGTCGCGCGTCCCATGCCCGTGAGCGGATCACCATCACCGACCATGGCCAGCCCGCGGCGGTCCTGATCAATCCGCAGGAACTCGCCGACCTCGAGGACGCCCTGGCCCTGGCGCAGTACCGGGCGCGGCAGGCGTCCGGCGAGGCCACGGGTGTGCCGCATGAGCAGGTGCGTGCCCAGCTCGGGCTGGGGCACGCTTCTTGACCTACACGATCATCTGGGACGAGGGCGCGGTGAACGCGGCCGCCCGGTTCCTCAAGGACGACCCAGACGGCCTGCGGCAGCTGATGGACGCCGTCGACCTGCTCGCCGACACCCCGCGGCCGGCGGGCACCGCGGAGTATGGCTCCCCGGACCTGCGCCGCATGCACGTCGGCCGTTACCGCGTCCTGTACGAGATCACAGAAACCACTGTGACCATCGTGGTGATCCACATCGGCCGCATCGGCTGAACCAAGCGGGCCCGGCAGCGGACGCGGACGCGGACTGCGGAGCAGCTGCTGCCAAGCACCCAGGGCAAGCCAAACCCCGCCTCCAACGTCGTCGCCAGGCTGTGGCCACCGAGGCCGCCGCTTTGTGCCGGGCCCGTTCCGAGCCGGGGCTTACGGCGTGATCCGTGCGGGCCGGGCGCTCTACAGCAGCCCTCTCAGCGGCAGGATGCGCTCGGTGAGCTGTCCGCGCAGCTTTCCTTCGGCGGTGTTGGTTTCGGCGAGCCAGTCGGCAGTGATCAGCAGTCCGGCGTGCTCGGCGACTTCCTCGGGTGGCAGGGCGGTGAACGCGGCGGCCTGGTCCAGGTTCAGCCCGCCGTCCTCGGAGTGTCCGAGGCGGCCGTCGGGGCGGGCGTGGGCGGCGGTGTACAGGACCAGGAGCCGGGTGGCGGCGCCCAGTTTCTTTTTGCGGAGCTTCCGGTCACCGACGACTTTCTGGGCCCAGCCGGAGATCCTGGCGCGGGTGGTCTTGCCGAAAGTGAACGGGCGGGGCTGGGTGGGCAGCAGCGTGGGGACGGTGACCGCGGTGGGGTCCTCGGAGCGGGAGGCCATCACCTCGGCGACGGTGCCGGGCGGGCACAGCCAGCCGCCGGTGACCAGCCGCTGAAGCACCCGCTCGGCATCGTCCGGAAGCCAGCCGGTGAGGTCCTGGCCGGTGACGTTCCCGGTGCCGGCGCGCGCGGCCCGCAGGGTGAGCCTGAGTACCGCCAGGCGCACCTCGGCCTCCGGGTGTGGGGAGTGGGCGGCGACGTAGTCCAGCACGGCACGGGCGTGCACGGCCTGTGGCCGGGTCAGCAGCCGTTCCACCAGCTGGTTGCCGACCGCCCTGTCGCCGACCGCCAGCTGGTCGTTGCCCGCTGGGTCACCGACCATCTGGCCGCCACGGTTGGCGTGCATCTCGCGGGTGGTCTGCGCGACCTTCTCGGCACGCTTCGCCTCGTGGCGCAGGGCGCCGTCGCCACTGACGTCGGCCCACCAGGCGAAGGCGCGGGCCTTGCGTTCGTGGAGCCCGGCGAGGAGGGCGAGGTCGGGCTCGGTGCGCTGTAGGTGGCACGGACGCGTCCCCGAGTTCGATGAGCTCCATCCGCAGAGCGCCGGGCTCAAGGTCGTGCGGCACGATCCGCTGCGCGATCTTCCCCCACCGGTTCGCCCGCCGGGACGCCCTGGGTGAGGTGGCGCGGGCGCGCGGGACCGACGTGGGGGAAGAAGAAGCGCCGGCCGCGGGGGAGGGGCCGTGGTCGGGTCGGGCTGCTCACCTGGCGCTACGCGAGCGCGGCCGCGGTGCTCGGCACCAGCGTCCTGGACCGCGTCGTGGGCGGCCGGCCCGCGCTGACGGCAGCTGTCGTGACGGCACTGTGCGAGGAGCCGACCCTCGGCCAGCTGCGGGATGCCCTGTCGATCCCGTGCACCGACCTGCTGATCGCGCGCGAGCCCGCGTTCCGGGACCGGCACGACGAAGAGCGCCACGAGCTGCTCCGCGGGGTGCAGGGCGTCACCGAGTTTGCTGCCGGGCTCGGCGACGGCGTGCCGGAGGACGCGGCTGGCTTGTGGGCCGGGCGGCTCACCGAGTTCGACCGCCTGGGCACGGACCCCCTGTACGAGGGCGTCCTGGGACGGCTCCTGCCCTTCGCCGAGCAGTTCCCCAACGAGATCAGCTGGTACCTGAAGCAGTCCCGGGCGGGCGCACTGCCCCACCAGATCCGTACCTGACACAGCAGGAGGTTGAGCTGCCGGCGCCCCGACGCGCAGGTTCAAAGCACCGCACTGCTATCCCGATATGGGTCTCGGGGGTGAAGTCGTGGGCTTCGGACGCCAGTGCGCGGATCCGTGTGCGACGGCGCGGTCGAGCCGGTGCGTGGACATACGATCAGCTGCTATGAGCATCACACGTCGGCCGCGGCCACGGCCCGCAGCCACAGCCTCCTGCTGCCCAGCTCGAGGCGGGCAGCGTCCGCCGGATGAGCGCCGCCGAGGCCGACATCGACGCGGCGCCGCTGTACCGGCCCGGCGGGCTGGAACACATTGCCCAACTGCGTGAGCGTGGCGTGCTCGGCCCCTCGGACCAGCCCGCCTGACTGTAGGACCGGCTGGCTGGGATGCCCGGTGACTCCTGTGCGGTGGGCTGCGCCCGGCCCTCTACTCGCAGTAGAGTCGGGGTATGGCAGATGAGACGAGTATCAAGGTGAGCTCGGCCGCGCGTGACCGGCTGGCCGTTCTGGCGGCCGAGGGCAACACGACGATCCGGCAGCTTGTCGAGGAGCTCGCCGAGGGCCGGCCGACCCAGGCCGAGTACGCGGAGCGCGCCGCGCAGGCCCGCGCCGAGCTCGCCTCCGTCCTGGGCAGCGTGCCCAGCGAGGAGGCCGAGACGAAGGCCCGTGGTCTCCTGGAGCGTCTCGCCGCCGGCCAGGGCTCGGCGGCCGAGTAGTGGGGCCGATCGCGGTCGTCCTGGACCACACGACCGCCGCCGCCCTCCACGACCCCAAAGATCCGTACAACGAGGCTGTCGCCGCGTTCTACGTTCAGGCATCCGGGGGCCTGGGCACCCTCTACGCCCCGGTGCTCTCCCTGACGGTCGGCGACAGCGAGCAGACCGGTCTCCTCGCCTACATCCACGGGCTGCGGTTCATCACGATCGAGCCCTTCGACACGCAGGCCGCGCTCACCGCCGCTGCGTTACTGCATGCCGGGTACTCCTGGGCGGCCGTCCACGCCATCCACGCGGCCCGAGCCTCCGCCGAGTTCCCCGCCGGGCGCTTCCTGCTCACTTTGACGCCCGAGCTGTACGAAGGAACCGGCGTCCAGGCGGCCCATCCCGACCAGTAGCAGGCCGCTTCCGTCGGACTCGGAGCGATAGAGCGCCTTGACGCCGATCCGGTCGACGGGATGGTCCGGGACACGGCAGACTCGGGGACGGATGGAAGGGGCAGGCACGAGTGCACAGCCGATTCACCCGCGCGAGCCTGACCGGGTGCCGCGGAACGCCGAGGGCATCGCGGCCGCGCTCGAGGGCGAGCGGCGGATGGAGTTCTACCGCGAGCTCCTGGCGGCCGCCCCGGAGAAGGCCGAGGGGGTCCTGCGCCGCTGGTGGTGCGAGGCGATGCTGGACACCGACCCGTCTGGTGACCGGTTCACCGAGGCCGCGCTGAACGGCACCCTGCCCACGACGAGCGTCGCGGCGGCCATCGCGCGCCGCCGGGCGGCCGGGTTGCCCGTTGAGTGAATCGCATGGCCAGGAGCCGGAAGGCTGGCCGTGCGAGCTGTCCGAAGAGGTCGACGCGCTGCTGGCCGGCTTGTCCCTGCCGGGTGAGGTCTTCGGGGCGGTCATCGCGGCGACGGTTCAGATCAACGAGACCCGGGGCATGGTGCCGGCCAGTACGGCCTCGGCGAAGTGGCCGCAGCAGCGGCGGATGCCACTCGGCCGGGATGGAGTACTCGGCGTGGCTGAGTACGTGATCTCGCTGGCGCCGACCCGCCGTACATCGTCCTCACCCGCGTCCAGCTGTACTGACCGTTCCTGACGGCCTGGTGCCGGGTGCTGAACGCACCGAGCTGTGGCATGGTAGCCGGACGGGCCGACCCCAGCCCGTCCCGATCAGCGCCATCAGGCGTCCACGCCGACGGAAATGAGGGCGGGGCCGCACGTCCCCGAGGTAGCCGCGGGGCCCCGAGGTCTCGTGTGTAGCGGGTAGCGGGTCTCTGACGGTGCTGGCGGCCGACGATGTGCCGGACGACCACCTTCGCGTCGGCCAGGGCCGCGGACCTGCCATTGCGCATCGGCCAGCAGGTCGGCGTCTGGAGCAGCTGCACGTCCTCGTGCCCGGCACTGCAACCAGCGCCGGGCGTCAAGAAGGCCGGTACGCCTACCGCGTGGCGAGTTCGCGTACCGTCGCCATGTCGCTGAACGGCAGCAGTTCCTCGTTGACGATCTGGTAGGGTTCGCTGCCTTTGCCCGCGATCAGGATGACGTCGCCGTGCCCTGCGGCGGACAGGGCGAAGGAGATCGCGCGGCGGCGGTCGGCGAACCGTTCGAAAGTGGTGCCGCTCGCGAGCAGGCCCGGGACGATCTGATCCATGATCGTCCGGGGGTCTTCGTTCCGGGGGTTGTCCGAAGTGAGAACGCACAGATCGGAGTAGGTGCCGGCGATCTCCCCCATCTGGGCGCGCTTGGTGACGTCCCGGTCCCCGCCGCAGCCGAAGACCGTGACGACCCGGCCAGAGGCGAAGCCGCGGATGGTGGTCAGCACCTTCTCCAGTGAGTCCGGGGAGTGCGCATAGTCCACGATGACGGACGTGCCGTCCGGGGTCTCGTAGCGTTCGAACCTTCCCGGGATCGGGGGCATCTGATCGAGTGCGGCGACCAGTCCGGCCAGATTGTGCCCGATGAGGTGGCAGGCTGCGACAGTGGCCAGTGCGTTGGAGACGGAGAACCGTCCAGGCACGGGGATCGCCGCCGGATACTTGTGGCCGGCGTGGTGCAGGGTGAAGCGGGTGCCGACGGCGTCCATGGTGAGGTCGGTCGCCCGGTAGTCCGCCTCCGCGTCGATGCCGTACGTGACGACCGCGCCGGGCATCATGGCCCCGATGCAGGCTCCGACCGGGTCGTCGGCGTTGACCACCGCACGCCGGCACAGCCCCTGGAACAGACGCAGTTTGGCGTCCCGGTAGTTTTCCATGGTGCCGTGGTCGTCCAGGTGATCCTGCGTCAGGTTGGTGAACACCCCTACATCGATGAACGAGTGGTCGAGGCGGTGGGTCAGCAGGCCCATCGACGTGGCTTCGAGCGCCACGGTGCCGACACCGCGGTCGCGCATGCACCCGAGCAGATACTGGAAGTCCGGCGACTCCGGTGTGGTCAGTACCGACGTCGGCATCGGGATCAGTTCGTCGCCGATCCGGCTGCCGCCCGTCCCGATGACCCCCACCCTGGCGTGCTCGGCGACCCTCAGCACCGACTCCACCATGGAGGAAACCGACGTCTTCCCGTTGGTGCCCGTGACGGCCACCATCTTCATCTGCCGGCCTGGCTCCCCGTGGTAGCGGGAGGCGACGACCGCGGCCGCCTTGCGCGTGTCCGCGACGGCTACGACACATACACCAGCTGCCGAAGCCCAGGTCGCGACCGGAAGGTGCGCCGTCGCGGAGTCGATGAGTATCGCCACCGCGCCGCGTGCGAGAGCCGGTCCGACGGACTCGGGGCCGCCCCCGCGATGGCCGGGCACCGCGATGAACAGGGATCCCGGAGCGGCGCGGTGGGCGTCGAAGCCGGTGCCTCCGGTGATCCTCGTCTCCGGATCGCCCTCGATGACTTCATGATCGTGCCCGGCGAGCAGCTCGCTCAACTTCACAAGGGTCCTCTCGAAGATGCACCGGCTGCCGGTCGTCCGGCGGTCGGCGCGCAGGCGGCGCCAGGGCGCCAAGGGATGACGAAGCAGGAAATTATGGCGAGGGCCGTCGCCGTACGGTTACAGAGGCGGGGAGGGGCTGCCGCGCAGAAAATGGTCCGCCCGCAGGGGCGGGATGATCTCGGAAATGCCGAGAATTACCCGGAATCGCTAGCCGTGGCCGTGCAACGCGCGACAGTAGATCGCCGGCGCGTTCACCGGGTTGACGGCCGTCGCGTACACGGCGGACGGGCACACGGCATGAGCGGCCTGGAACAGGCACTCCCTCACTGCGCATGTGCGACCCATGTGTGGAGTGTACGTCCAGCCGCGGGGGCCTATCCGCTGGCGGTCCCTTTGGCCGGAGCTGCGGGCTGGTCGCCACGGTCACCGCCGGCGCCCAGTGAGCCTCATCCGGCGCCGCGGCATGGGGTCCCTATCCGATGTGGCCCCACGGCCAGGGGGCGCTGTGGGGAAGTAGTCGGCGTGGCCGGCGAGCTGCTGGAGACGCGTTGTCCCAGGCCAGCTCCTTGCGACAGCACACCCGGCGCCCAGCCCGGTGCGACCAGAGCCGCGACCAGGAGCGCGACGAGAGCCGCGGCCGGAGGCGCGACCAGCAGCGCGACACCGCGCTCCGGCTCGCCGGAACGCGGACCGGATGGTGCGGCCGACCATCATCAGCAGGTTGTGCCGTCCCTCCCACTGCCCCCCGGTGGCCAGGTCGGCTCTCACGAGGTGGTCGGCAATCCGCGTCGAATAACTACTTGTTTCCGATCCCTGGGCCGCGAGCTGAGCCGGAGATCGGGTGTGCCGTTCAGAAACTCGTCGCGGCAGGTCAGGCCGCGTACCTGTACTCGTTGATGAGGCATCCGAGGACGCGAGTCCGGAGTAGTCGTCGCGGAGTGCTCGAGTCGGTCAGCGCTGCGACCTGGCGGTCACAAAGGGGCGGACGTTGCTCTCGGGCCTGATGGGGGCGATGGCCGTTGTAGTGCCGGGCGTAGACGTCGAGGACGTGCCGAGCGTGGGTCTCGTTCCAGATCAGCAAGTGATCGAGGAGTTCACACCGCAGTGTCCCGATCATTCTCTCGCAGTGCGCGTTCATCCGCGGGGACCACGGGGCGGTCTTCAGGGTTTCGATGCCCTCGGCTTCGAAGACCGCGTCGAAGGATTCGGTGTATTTGCTGTCCCGGTCACGGATCAAGAAGCGCGGTGACTCCAGGCGCATGCCCTCGGCGAGGGCAAGGTTGCGGGCCTGTTGGGCCGTCCACTGAGCGGTCGGATGTGCGGTCACCCCGGCGACGTGGAGGCGGCGTGTACCGTGCTCGAGGAAGACCAGCGCGTAGACCCGGCGAAGGTCCGCCGGGCCGATGTGCAGGAAGTCGCAGGCGATGATGGAGCTGGTCTGAGCCGTAAGGAACTCGCGTCATGGCGGCCCCATGCGGCGGGGAGCCGGATCGACACCGGCTGCAGTCAAGATTTTCCACACCGTGGAGGCGCCGATCCCGTGGCCCAGCCGGGGACAATGCTGTGAACCACAGCCGGTCCGCCCACTCGTACCGAACCCGCCCCGCGAGTTGCCTGCGCAGCACCGCCGACATCGACGTGATGCTGGCCAGGCGGAAGATGTCCGTGGGAGACCTCGCGGACCGCGTAGGGATCACGCCCGCCAACCTGACGGTACTCAAGAACGGCCGCGCCAAGGCGGTGCGTTTCGCGACGTTCGCCGCGCTTTGCGAGGAGGTGGATCGCCAATCACCCGCAGCACCGTCCCGATTTCCCACGGACTAGATCAGCTGAGACATAGACCAGATCCCTTGAGACGGGACAATCGATCGCCTCGGTCGCGCTTCCGGTTATGGGTTGTCCTGTGACATCGAAGTTTGCGCGCGTGCCATCGAAGGTTGGGCCGGCGGCATAACAACTGGTCAACGGGACGTTATCCATGCCACCACCCCAGTTCCTGCTGCCGTCACGAAGCCGAGCACTGCTACGCCAAGGTCATCTGTTATCATGCCCGCCATGGCCGCGTCCGTACGGGGGATCGTCACGCCGCTCATTGCCGAACATGTGCCGCATGAACGGGAGTTGCTCGAATATTTGCGGCCACTCGACGACGATGGCATCACTCGGCTGTTCACCCGGCCCGATAGCGACGAGCTGCTTGGCTTCGGCGTGGCGGAAGTCGTCAGCCTGATCACCCCCGTCGTATGGCTGGTGGTGAACGAGTTCGTCACCCGGGGAGCAGGCGTCGCGGCGGACGGCTTCTTCGCCCGTATCCGGGCACGCTTCTCCCGGACTCCCGCCCGCGGCACAGGTGTTGCCGCCGACCCGGTGCCGCTGACCCCCGAGCAGCAGAAGGCGGTCTACCAGCGGGTCTACGGCGAGGCGTGCCTGCGGGGCCTCGAGGAGGCGGCCGCGAAGCAGCTCGGGGAAGCCGTCGTCGCCCGGCTGGCCATGGGGCCGTCCGGGCAATGACGACGGCGCAGTCACGAGCGCTCACCGCGCGTGCGACCACCCGGCGGATGCTGATGCTGGTCACGGTGCTACTCGCGTCCGGAACCGCGCTCATCGGCGAAGCGGTGCTCACGTATCACTCCGCGACCTCGCTCCCGCACTGTGCCTCCGCAGCCGGCATGGATCTCCAAGGGCCGAAGTGGCGCACCGAGTTGGGGTTGCGCTTCCACTCGGAGCTGGTCGCCTGCCGGGCGGACGGTGCTCGGACCGCGCTGTACGCGACCGTACTGTGCACCGTCGGCGTCGCGGTGGCGGCCGTGCTGCTGTCCCGGTGGCTGCCGCGGTGGCGGCAGCGCAAGGACCGGCTCCCGGAGCTGTATTCCGCGCAGCGGATCGTGGCAGCTGTCGAGGGCGGCAGCGGGAACGACGAGCGGTTGGCGCATCTGGCCCGGCTGGTGCGGCGCGCCGAGCTGCCCCGGGACCGGTTGCCCGGCTTCGTGTGCAATCCCCGGGCGCTGTCCGCCGGCGCGGTGACTTTCGGCAGCGTCGGCCGCTACACCGTCTGCCTGAACGTGGGGCTGCTGCCCAAACGGACGACCAAGGACAGGTCGCATTTCGACGCGGTCGTGCTGCATGAGCTTGCCCATGTGCGTAACCGGGACGTCGACCTGGCCTATCTCGCCATCGCGCTGTGGCGGGTCTTTTTGATCGCCGTGCTGCTGCCCTGCCTGGCCCTGAACGCGGCCCTGGTGCTCCACGACCGCTTTCAGGGCGACGAGCGGGCGTACTGGGACGGATACGAGCCCGGAGCGAAGACCGCGCTGCTCGCGGTGGTGCTCACCGCGCTGGTCTACGTGGCCAGGGCCGACATCCTGCGCCATCGTGAGCTGGTCGCCGACCGAGATGCCGTATTCGAGTTCGGAAGCGACCGGGAGGTGTGGAGAAAGCAGGTGGAATCGCGGTCAGCCGCGCTGCCCCGGCTTCGGCTCCCCCGCTTTCTGCGCAACCACCCGACCTGGAGTGAGCGCCTGGCCGAAATCGACAACCCCCGCTCCGAGGACAAGGGCGGCACGAAGCTGCAGATCGCGGTCTTCCTCGTCGCGTACGTGACCATCATTTACTCGGTGATCTCCTGGCTCAAGCTCGACGCGGTCCCGGCGCGGACGGTGATCTATCTCGGGTACCTTCTGGGGCCGCTCATCATCGCCACCGGCATTGCGGTATTCCCGCGCCGCAAGGCGCGGAGTGCGGACGAGGCGAGTGCGGCCCGCGCCTGGATGTACGGTGTCATCTGGCTGATCAGCGCCTTTGCGATGAACCCGTTCGCGAATTGGGCGCAGGCGGAGGACGACTGGGTGACGCAGGCAAGTGCCCATCTGCGCGAGATGTCCGACGAGATGAACGAGTGGCGCGACGGACCCGCGGTGAGCGCCGCAGTCAAGGACCGGGCCGTCGGCTGGTACGAGCGGGGAGGCTCTGCGGTGCTCGGCCGGTTCGACAAATACCTTCCGGATGGGGGCGCGGGATCCGATGCCGCCGGCGCCCGCTGTGCCGCCTTGGGCGCGACGGTGAGCGACGCGCTGGAACTGCCGGTCTTTCCGGACTCCGGCGCGGGCGGAAAGGCATGGAAGCGGCTGCTCACGTCGACGGCCGAGGCCCAGGCCCTGCAGTGCCGCTCCGGCTACGACCTGGATGCGCCCAGCGAAGATGCCATGGTCAGCCTGCGCTATGGGCGGGCCAGAACAGCGCTAAGGCAGCTCTTGCCACACTGATTCACAGAAAAGGGACAATTCTTCACAAGCGGCTGAGTCCTCACACACTGCATCTGCCGAACAACTGGCCCTGGCGGCACTGCCCTTGCCGGGAACCTTATCCGTGCAGGTCACGCGGCATGTTGGTATTCGTGGAGGATACCGCCGAGGCGATCGTGTCGGCGTATGTCGAGGCGGGCCAACGCGTCGGGATCGTCGATCGGCGGGGGCAAGGGGTGCGGCGGGCGGGCGTTCGCGATGCCCTGGTGTGGTCGGTGTCCATTGCAGAACTGCTCGAACTCGCGCAGGGTGTGGAGGACAGCGACGGGCGCTGCTTGGTGACCGGATCGGTCCACCGCACCCGGGCCCGATACGGCAGCGGGCGTCCGGGACGGTGCTCGATATCGGGGGAGAGCGAGACGGCAATCGGCAGCCGCTCGACATGCGGCATCAGGCAGCCTGCCCGGGAACGGTGCGCCGCTCGGCCAGCCACTGCCGCACATCAGCGGCGCTGTAGAGGACCACGCGCCCGGAGAGCCGGACAAACGGCGGGCCTTGTGAAGGGCGCGCGCGGTGCGCCAGCGGCGCAGGGTAGAGGGGGCGAGCTTCATGTTCGGTAACGCCGGTTTGGCTAACCGGCAATCCGGGTGTATAAAGCCGCGGCCTCATCAGTAATCCGGGGGGTGAGACAAGACGAGAGCGCGCGGTCCTGGGCGATATTCCGCATGGATGTTGGATGGCGCGACTATCGGGATTGCACTGGGTGGGCTTCATGCCGCGTCGACCGTGCCAGGTTTTGACCGGGAGGCGCCGCTGCTGATGTGGAGTCCATCGCCGCACGGGATCAGATGTCGCGAAAGGGATTTGGCGGCCGAGTGACCGGAGGGATGCGTGGCCGCAGGGCCCTGACCAGCAGTGATGGCCGCATCGTGGGTCATCGGTGTCCTACGCCTGTGGGACGAGGCGGCGTTGGTGGAGCTGGATGGGATCGCGGTGCTGTCGTCACGATCCCCTTGCTCTGTTATTCCGTAATAACGTAACCTCGGTCCATGGCCGATGAGTCCCTCGATGGGCGGGTCGCCGCGCTCGAAGAGCGGGTGACGCGACTGGAGTCCGCGCCGCCGGAGGCAGACCGGGACGAGGTGTTCTGGGCGCTCGAGGGGCTGCGCCGACGGCTCACGGGGCAGGGGCAGGTGCTGTTCACCGGCGCGGTCGACCTGCCCAACGGCGAGCACTACGAATGGCAGCAGGGCGCGGCGGCGCACGGGCTGCTCAACGCGGACTGGTCCGAACACGCCGCGCCGTACGCCGCGCTGGGCCACCCGATGCGGCTCACCCTGCTGCGGGCGGTGCTGCGCGGCACCCGCTCCGTGGCCGAGCTGCAGGAGACCGCCGGGCTGAACACCACCGGCCAGCTCTACCACCACCTCAAGCAGCTCACGGCGGCCGGCTGGCTCCAGGCCGAGGGACGCGGCCACTACCAGGTGCCTCCGGGCAGGGTGGTGCCGCTGCTCGTGCTGCTGTCCGCCGTGGTGCCGACAGGAAACCGAACGACGGGGGAGTGACCCATGGACCGACGGAAATTTCTTACCGTGGCGACGGCGGCGACGGGCGTATCGCTGTTGCCCGGGACCGCCGCCGCGGCCGACGGGACCCTGCCCGCGCGGGTACGGCGTCAACTGGACCGGGCGCTCGCCGCCGGCAGTCCGAGCGCGGTCTGCGGGGTCATCCACGGCGGACGTCCCTACGTGGCGGGCGCGGCCAAGGACGGGGAGGCACCGGCACCGGACGGCCGGACCGTGTTCCAGCTCGGCTCGATCGGCAAGACGCTCACCGCCACCGCCCTGGCCCACGCCGTCTGCGCGGGCGAGACCCGCCTCGACGCACCGCTCGTCCTGCCCGCCCGCTTCCCCGTCCCGCGCAAGGGCCCCCGGCGGATCACCCTGGCCGATCTGGCGACCCACACCTCCGGTCTGCCCTCGCTGCCGCCCAACCTCCTCGCCGGAGCGGATCCCTACGATCCGTACGCCCGCTACACGCTGGACGACCTGGCCGCCGGGCTCGGCGAGACAACCCTGGACAGCGAGCCGGGCAGCACATACGCCTACGCGAACCTCGGCTTCGGACTGCTGGGCCAGGCGCTGGCCTTCGACGCCGTGGACGCGATGCTGTGGCGCCGGGTGGCCGCGCCGCTCCGTCTGTCGGACACCACGACGACCCTGCGGCCGGACATGGCCTCCCGCAAGGCCGTCGGGCATCTCGACGGGGAGGCCGTTCCCGACTGGCACGACCGGGTGCTCAGCGCGGCGGGCACCTCGATCTACAGCACCGCCGATGACATGCTGCGCTTCCTGGGCGCCCAACTCCGTCCGGAGCGCTCGTCCTTGCGGGCCGCCATCGAGCTGACCCAGCGGCCTCACTTCACCGTCGACCGCGACCTGCGGCTCGGCCTCGGCTGGCATCTCAGCCCGCTGCCCAGCGGCCGGACCATGACCTGGCACAACGGCGGCACCGGCGGATTCAGCACCTGCGCGGCGTTCAGCCGGGAGAGCGGGACGGCGGTGGTGATGATGGTGAACACCTTCAGCCAGGAGACCGGGTCCGGGGCCCGCCCGGTCGACGAGCTCACCATCGCCCTGCTCGGCGAGCTCGATGCGGACTGAGCCGGATCCCCGCCCCCGACGCCGTGACGCCGGGGGCGGTGGATGCGGGAAGGTGGCCCCACTCGCCGAGTGAACACGTCGTACCGCTTCTCGCTCCGCCCCGGGGCCCGGCGCCGTACCGCCTGTGCCGTTCAGAAATCCGTCGCGGCTGGTCAGGCCGCGCGTCTGTACTCGTTGATCAGGCCGCCGAGGACGCGAGTCCGGAGTGGTCGTCGCGGAGTACTCGAGTCGGTCAATGGTGCGGTCCGGCTGTCGGTAAGGGGCGGACGTTGCCCTCGGGCCTGATGGGGGCGATGGCCGTTGTAGTGCCGGGCGTAGACGTCACGGACCGAACAGTGCGGCCGATGCGGCGTCACCAAGGGGATCGCCACCCGCTCGCGCGACGGGGACGCGATCTGCCACACCTGCACGCGACAGGATCCTCTCAACTTCCAGCGCTGCACCCGCTGCGGTCGGCAGGCGACGCTGGTGGTCAACAACTCCGAGGAGACCCTGTGCCCGCGCTGCTACCAGCCGCCGATGGCAACGTGCTCGATCTGCGGCCGGCGCAAGCCCTGCTACCGCGCCGCCACGGACACACCGCGCTGCGGGGCGTGCACGAGTCAGATGCGGGAACCGGAGACCTGTGTGCGGTGCGGCACCGTGCGACTGGTGCAGACCCGCACCGCTGACGGCGGTGGGGTGTGCGGCAGTTGCAGCCAGCGCAGCGACACCTGCGCGCAGTGCGGACAGATCAAACCGGTGCACGGACGCGCGCCGGAAGGCCCGCTGTGCCGGTCGTGCTTCGAGGTGCATCCCGAGTCGCTGCGGCATTGCAGCGAGTGCGGCACCTTTGAGCGGCTGTACCACCACGGGTTGTGCACCCGCTGCGCGTGCCTGCGCCTGCTGCGTGATCTGCTCAGCGACAGCACCGGCGCGCTGCGCCCGGCCGTCGTCCCGATCGTGGACGCACTTACGACAAGCGAGCCGTACAGCGTGCTGCTGTGGCTGCGCGAGGCACCGCCCCGCCGTGTGCTCACCGCGATCGCCACGGCGGACGGGCCGGTCACCCACGCACTGCTCGATGGCCTCGACCACCCACAGGCCGTCACCCGGCTGCGCGACGCTGGTCGCGCACCGAGTGCTGCCCGATCGCGACGAACACCTCGCCGCGATCGAACGGTGGCTCGGTCCGTTTCTCGACCGGATCGACGACCGCGCCGAGCGCAAGATCGTGCGCGGCTTCGTAACCTGGCATCACCTGCGGCGGCTACGCCGAGGATTCCCTCAGCGGCGCAGCACGTTCGAACAAGCCGTGGTGGTCGAACGCGAAACGCGTGTCGCTGTGCGCATGCTGGACTGGCTTCACACTCGCGGCCAGTCCCTGGCCGGTTGCGGGCAGGGCGACATCGACCAGTGGCTGGCCGAAGGCACCAGCTACCATTACAGCGCCCGCAACTTCGTGCTGTGGTGCGTCCGGCGTGGACACGCGAGCGACATCACGATTCCCATCTATGTCAAGGAAAACCTGCGTTCGGAGTTCGTCGAGGCCGACGAGCGCTGGGCCCTGGCTCGTCGGCTGCTGCACGACGACGCGCTGGACACCGTCGACCGAGTTGCCGGCTTGCTCCTGCTGCTCTACGCCCAGCCGCTGGCCCGGATCGCCACCCTGACCCTCGACCAGCTCACCCAGCGGGTCACGGATCATGGTGTCCAAGTCCGCCTGGGCAGCAAACCCCTCGCACTGCCCCCGCCGCTGGGCGCGCTGCTGCTGGACTTGGTCGATCGTCGCCACGGACGCGCGGTCGTGGGCCGCACGATGGAGCTGACCTGGCTTCTGCCGGGAGGCGCGCCCGGCCGCCCGATCAGCGCCCGGCAACTGATGCGCAGGTTGAGCCGGCTGGGCATCCAAGCACGGCTGAGCCGCAACACCGCGCTGATCGACCTGGCCGCCCAACTTCCTGCGACAGTGCTGTCCGATCTGCTCAACCTGCACACCGGGACCGCCACGGCTTGGAACGACGTCGCGGGCAACACCGCGCCGGCTACGCCGCCGAGCTGTCCTGGCGGCACGCCGACACCTGACCCGTCGAACGCGAGTCGGCATGACACGATGCCAGCGCCGCACCCACTAGGTCGAGGACAAGCCGCACGCCGCGATCACCGCGCAACCAAGCCCCAGCGGCAAAACAGGCACTGCACGACGCGCCTGACCACCACACGGGTTGGATCCACGACAGACATCGCACGGGCGCCTACTCTCCGGACGGCGCGGGAATCCGGAAGGTGTTGAGCAGCGCGGAGGTCGCCAGGTACATGCCGATCAGGTTCACCATGTCGAGCACGCCAGCCTGCCCCACCGCTTCGAGGGCTACGCGGTAGGTGTCGTCGGAGACCGACCGGGTGCCCACCAGTTCGACGGTGAAGCGGTGCACGGCGGCTTCGGTGGCGGAGAGCTGCTCGGACGGTTCTCCGTTGAGGAGAGCGGCGATCACCGGTTCCGCGACGCCGGCCTGCCGGGCGACCGCCGTGTGGGCGTAGATCTCGTAGTCGGAGTTCCAGGCCACGCCGATCGTGAGGATGATGATCTCACGAAGCGGCGCGGCCAACGTCGAATCGGCCTGGTCGGCACGAACCCAGTCCACGAACAACCTGCCCGGGCCGGGGCGGTGTACGAACGCGTTGAACGGCCCGATGAGGTCCCCCTCCGCCGTGGCTGCGTGGAATCCCGATCGCCGAGCCCACGGCACGACCTCCGTGCGTACCTCGTCGTCCAGTGCGAGTTGGTCCTCGTCCAACCGGCCCGAGCGGACGAGAGGGAGGCGTCCACCCCAGTTCTCGTCCCCGGAAGACGGCCCCGCGACGGCGGTCACGACGCGGCGAACGCGGTGATGAGCTCGGCGAGGGCCTGCGGCGCTTCCATCGGCACCTGGTGCCCGCAGTCGACCGTCTCGATCGTCGCGCGGGTCAAGCTGGGCATCGTCAGTTCGCGTTGCATGTCCAGGCCCCAGACGGGGTCGTGGTCGGCCACGATCAGCAAGGTCTCGACGTCGATCGGTGCGGCCCGCTCGGTCCAGTCCTCGTAGATGCCTTCATTCAGCCACGCGTCCCACGCCTTGCGGTTCATCCGCGAATAGTCCGCGCAGGAGCGGTCGAACGCCTCCTGCGGCAGGGTCACTGCGGTGCGGTCGCGGACGAACTTCTCGGCGTCCGCGCGGTCTCGGCGGCTGGCCAACAGCGACTCCCGCAGCTCCCGGCCGCCGACTTCGCGGCCGAGCGGCGTGGGGGTCACCAGCACCAGCTTCGCGGGCGGGTGCGCCAGTCCCAGCTCGGCGCCCGCACGGCTGGCGAGGATCTGCATGATCTTGCCGGTCATCGAGTGACCGACGAGCACGTAGTCGGTCAGGCCGAGCTCGCTGATCGTGGCGGCGAACTGGGCCGCCATCTCGGCCATAGTGTAGCCGGGGATGTCATGCGCCTCACCGTGTCCGGGGGCGTCCACGGCCACGACCCGGAACTGTTCCGACAGTAGGGCGCTGGCCTCGATCCACTCGCGGCGGGCGAAGCTGAACGAGTGCGAGGTCACGAGGGTGCGACCGGGATGTGCCGCGTTCTCCCGCTGCGGAGTGTCGGTGATGGGCAGCATGGGGTGGATCCTCCGAATGTCAGTGGTGCGGTTGAGTGAGGGTGAATCCACGCAGCGCCGCACGGGCGAGCTGAACAGCTGAGCGTGCGTCGGTTGACGCGTGTCCCAGGAGCAGGCGAAATGTCGTCGGTCCGAACAGCAGGTCGATCATGGCGTCGGCGTCGGCGTGCGGGTCGAGTTGGCCGCGACTGACGCCGTCGGCCCACAGCGCGCGCAACGCGGCGCGTCGGGGGGCGAAGAAGCGGTCGTTGAGCAGTTCGGCGGTGCCGGGTTCCAGCACGGCGGCGGCGATGAGTTGGGCGAAGACAACTCCGTCGCGACCCTGGTACTGCTCGGCCAGGCGAGCCACGGCCTGGACGAGATCTTCCGCGGCGTCTCCGGTCTCGGCCAGCGGTGCCTGCTGGCCGATGCGGGCGGCGAACGCATCGATCGCCAGTGCGGTGCGGTGTGGCCACCGCCGGTAGAGCGTGGGCTTGCTGACGCCACTGCGCCGACTGACGGCCTCGACGGTGCAGGCGGCCACACCGCCTTCCAACAGAAGCTCGTTGGCGCTCTCGAGCGCGCGGACATCGTGCGTGCTTTCGCGGGGGCGGCCCGGCGAGCGGGTCATGGCCGCACCTCCTGGGGCACGGTGGTTTGCAAGGCACCGTTGCGGTCTCCGGACACCTGCTGGGCGAGCGGTTCCAACTCCGCGAGCACCGCGTCGTCGAGCACGATGTCCAGCGCCTTCACGTTGTCGGTCACGTGATCCGGGCTGCTGGTAGCGGGGATGGGCACGACTGGGAACCCGAGCCGGCGACTGCGGGCATGGACCCAGGCCAGCGCGAGTTGGGCGCTGGTGACACCCAGGTTCCGCGCTGCCGCGCCGACTTTGGTGGCCAGACGTTGATTGGCGGTCGCGTTGTCCCCCTGGAAGCGAGGATGCGCGCGCCGTGAGTCC
Source organism: Streptomyces sp. NPDC059455 (assembly GCF_042750115.1). NCBI lineage: Bacteria > Bacillati > Actinomycetota > Actinomycetes > Kitasatosporales > Streptomycetaceae > Streptomyces > Streptomyces sp. NPDC059455. The sequence goes on along the minus strand of NZ_JBHYVB010000046.1, from coordinate 18,935 downwards.
GTCTCCCCGAGCGAGGCGGGGGCGACACCGCCGGTGAGGAAACCGCGTCCCAGCGGGGAGTACGCGACCAGTCCGACTCCCAGTTCGGCCATGGTCGGCGCGACGCCTTCGACGTCCCGGCTCCACAACGAGTACTCGCTCTGGACCGCGGTGATCGGGTGCACGTCATGCGCCCGCCTGAGCTGGTCGGCGTCGACCTCGCACAGCCCCAGATGGCGCACCTTGCCGGCCGCGACCAGACCCGCCATCGCCTCGACGGTCTCGGACAGGTCGACGTCCTGCGGTGGCCGGTGCAGGTAGTACAGGTCGATGTGGTCGACTCCCAGCCGCAGCAGCGAGGCGTCACAGCTGCGGCGCACGTAGTCCGGCTCTCCCCGTACCCGGCGACGGTGGTCGCCGGCGGAGCGGTCGACCCCGAACTTCGTGGCCACGACGACCTCGTCGCGCCGGTCGGCGATCGCGCGGCCGAGTAGCACCTCGTTGTGGCCGGCGCCGTAGATGTCGGCCGTGTCCAGCAGCGAGACCCCGAGGTCGAGTGCTCGATGGACGGCCGAGGTGGCCCGGTCCCAATCGGTCGGACCGTAGTGCTCGCTCATGCTCATGCAGCCCAGCCCCTGGGCGGACACCATAAGCGATCTAAGAGTGGCGTGGTCCACCTAGCTCCTTTACGTTACGGCACGTAAACTACATCAGGGCTGCGCGCCCTGCAAGATCGTCGGTGATCGGCGCGGGTGACGGGTGCAGCGGCCGGGCGTTCGCGCGGCCCTGGTGTGGCCGATGAGCGTTGTAGAACTGCTCGAACTCCCGCAGCGCGTAGAGCAGGTGCCGCTGGTTCCAGATCAACGTTCGGTCCAGCAGCTCACGCCGACAAGTCTGCACCCAGCGCTCCATAATCGAGTTCATTCTCGGCATCCGAACACCGCTGAGCACGACCACAATCCCCGCATCCGTAAGGACGGCGTCAAACAAGGCGGGAAACTTCCCGTCCCGGTCCCGAATCAGGAACCGTGCCCGGCAGCCCGCCTCCTCAAGGTCCATGACCAGGTTCTTGGCCACCTGCCCCACCCATGATGCGCTCGGGTGCGCGGTCGCACCCAGGATCCGGATACGTCGACTGGCGTGCTCGATGACCGCCAACACGTACAGTCGGGCCCCGGACAAAAGGTGACCGTTTCCAGAAAGTCGCAGGCCAGCAGGGCATCGGCCTGGGAACGCAGGAAGTCGGCCCACGTGCTGCAGGCCCGCTCGGGTGCCGGGTCGATCCCAGCTTCCTTCAAGATCTGCCAGACAGTGGACGCGGCGACCTTCACACCCAGCACAAGAAGGGCGTTCTCGATGCCCTGGTGTGGGCGGTGGGAGTTGTAGAACTGCTCGAACTCTCGTAGGCGTGCAGGAGGTGGCGCTGGTTCCAGATCAAGGTCCGGTCCAGGAGTTCGTGTCTGCAGGTCTGCACCCACCTTTCCATGATCGAGTTCATTCTCGGCATCTGGATGCCGGTGAGGACGACCTTGATCCCCGCGTCTTTGAGGACGTCATCGAACAGTCCGGGGAACTTCTCATCCCTGTCCCTGATCATGAACCGGGCCCGGCGGCCTACGTCCTCGAGATCCATGACCAGGTTCTTCGCAGCCTGGGTTACCCAGGATGTGGTCGGGCGTGCGGTGGCGCCCAGGATCCGGATGCGGCGGCTGCTGTGCTCGATCACCGCGAGTACGTACATCCGGGCGCCGGGCAGGGTGACCGTCTCAAAGAAGTCACAGGCCAGGAGGGCGTCGGCTTGGGAACGCAGGAAGTCGGCCCACGTGCTGGAGCTCCGGTCGGGCGCCGGATCGACGCCGGCGTCCTTGAGGATCTTCCAGACGGTCGACGCGGCCACCTTCACTCCCAGCACGAGCAGTTCGCCGTGCAGACGCCTGTAGCCCCAGTTCGGATTCTCTCTCGCCAGGCGCAGTACCAGAATCCGGATGGAGCGCACGGTACGAGGCCGACCGGGTCGCTTGGGCCGTGATAAGGCGGCATGCTGGCGTCTTGCGAGGTCGCGATGCCGGCGCAGCACCGTTGTCAGGACGTACGAGCAGTCGCAGACGCCGCAGGGCGGGCAACGGCAGCCGGTGCAGCAGCGCCGCCAGGAACGCCCGATCGCTCGGATTGAACCGTAGCCGGGCGCCGCCGAGTTGGCGTTCGAGCACCGTGATCTGATGACGGAGAGCCAGGATCTCCGCATCCTTGTCCCGGTCGTTCATCGGCAGCAGACGCAGCAGACGCAGCAGACGCAGCAGACGCAGCACCGCGAACGCGTTGGTCACGCCCAGGTAGGCCAGTCGCAGCAGCACGGTCGATCATGACGCGTGAACCACCGACTACGCGAGAGCGCCTACCCGAGCGGCGAGGCCGACGACCGCCGGTCCCGATACAGACCTCCGACCAGGGCGGATGACATTCTCGGCAAGCACAGGGCTGCCCACCCAAGCCGCACGAGGGCCACTCCCCGCCGACCCGCTCACCCCGCAACAGAGGTACGACGTGATGAGCAGGCTCACCCGCACGTGACAGTCAGACGGAGGGGCAGGCGCCCACGGCAGGATGTCCTGCAGGCCTGACATGCTCACAAGGCCCTCCGCTCGGCTTGAGTGCGTCGGTCTCGTCTGCGACCGTCACTTCGCTCGCCGGGGACTCTCCGAGGGCAGCGGCTTGCCCAGCATCTGGCAGCTCGCCGCTTCGACGAGGGCCTTGTCCGCGGTCGCGGCCGTCTTTTCCTTGATGCCGAAGTTCGTGCTCGTCAGGACCGCGACACTGCGGTGTCCGCTGGCGTCGGTGTAGATCTCGCTCGAGTAGCCGGGCAGACCGCCGGTGTGGCCCCAGACGGTGCCGCAGGGCGTGTTGACCTTCATCAGGCCGAGTCCGTAACCGCCACCTTCCTCGGGGGCGGCAACGGTGGTGCGCATCTGCTTCATCTGGGCTTCCGGCAGCAGCTCGCCGGACATCAGCGCGGTCAGGAAGCGCTGCCAGTCCTGTGCGGTGGAGACCATGGCTCCCGCCGCCCAGGACCAGCTCGGGTCGATGGAGGCGGTGTCGATGTTGTTGTCGGGACGTTCGGGGCCGGCGAATCCGACGCCTTCGGGCAGGTCCACGGTAGGGGAGAGGATGTCCTTCAGGCGCTCGGCGTCCGGCTCGTAGCCGGTCACGTGCTGCTTGCCGGTGGGCCAGTCGGCGTTCGTGGCCAGGAACGAGTCCTTCATCCCCAACGGCTTGGTGATCTTCCGCTCGATCAGCTTGGCCAGGCTGTTCCCGGTTGCCTTCTCCAGGATCAGCCCGAGGGCCACGTAGTTGGCGTTGCTGTAGGAGTACTTCTCACCGGGCCCGGATGGCGGATCCTGCTCGGGAGTGATGGCCAGGAGGTCCTCCGGCCGCCAGGTGCGCTGCTCCCGGCCGGTGAGGGAGGGCAGGAACTCCGGAGTCAGCAGGAAGTCGCCGAGACCGCTGGTGTGGTTGAGCAGCATCCGGACGGTGATGCCCTCGCCGCCTTTGACCAGTCCGGGCAGCCACTTCTCCACCGGGTCGTCCAGGCCGATCCTGCCCGCGGCGACCTGTTGCAGGACGAGGGTCGCGGTGACCGTCTTGGTGTTGGACCCGACCCTGAACTGGTCGTCGGCGGCGATGCGATGATCATCCTTCGTCCAGGCGGCCTGCCGTACGATCTCCACAGGCGACCCTTTGCCGCGGTCGACCCGGACGATCACCCCCAGGGACCCTCCGTCCGCCGCCTTCTGCGCGAGGTCGGCCAGCCGCCCGTCGGCCGACGTGCTCTGCTCGGCCGACGTCTTCGCCGCGCTCGACCCCGAGTCCGAGCAGCCTATGAGCACCCCGCTCATGCCGGTCGCCAACCCCACTGTCAGCGCCCCGCGCAGGATCCGGTGGCGAGACGACGTGTGTGCGGACATAGTAGTTCCCTTCGGCGCATGACGGTTGCTTCGTGCGTCAAGGACCCGGGCGTTCGGCCCGCTGCGCGGCCTCACGGCGGCCCCTCCGCACAGCGACCATTCAGCCAGCGGCAGTTGCCCGGCACATCGCTCGATGGCGGGCTTCCCACGGGCACCGGGTCACTCGTAGGAGTGACATGGGGGCGCGGCATCGGGCTGCCCCGTCCACCGCACACGGTCAGGACAGCGTGTTCCTGGCCAGCACCGCCGCCTGCGCCCGGCTCTGACAGCCGGTCTTCGCGAGCATGCGGCTGACGTGCGTCTTCACGGTGTGCAGGCTCACCACGAGGCGGTCGGCGATCTCGGCGTTGCTCAGCCCGTCCCCGACCAGCCGCAACACGTCGCGCTCCCGCTCAGTGAGGTCCTTCAGCCGGGCCAGTTCCTGGTCACTCGGCCGCTGTCGGCCACTGAGATGCCCCTCGATGATCCGACGGGTCACCGCCGGGCTCAGCGCGCTGTGCCCGGCCGCCGCCGCCCGCACCGCCCCGGTCAGCTCCTCGTACGAACTGTTCTTCAGCAGGAAACCGGACGCCCCGGCGGCAAGAGCGTCATCGACGTACTCGTCCAGGTCGAACGTCGTCAGCATGAGCACCTGGCTCCGCCCTGGTCCGAGGAGCCCCCGGCGGCCCAGTTCCGTCAGCGCCCACAGCCCGTTCCGGCGAGGCATGCGCATGTCCATCAAGAGCACGTCCGGCCTCAGTCGCGCGCACGCCTCGACGGCTTCCTCGCCGTCATCCGCGGTGCCTGCCACGGTGAGATCGGCCTGGCTGCTCAGTATCGCGCTCAGGCCGGCGCGGATGATCGGCTCGTCGTCCACCACGAGCACGCTGATCTGCTCAGACATCGGCATTCTCCAACGGCATCGTGGCCACGAGGCGGAAGCCGCCGTCGCCGGTCGGTCCGGCGGTGAGTTCCCCGCCCAGCGCGTCCACCCGCTCACGCATGCTGATCAGGCCGAGCCCGATCCCCGCGCCGACCGTGCCGCGCCGCACCCCGCGACTGTTCTCCACCTCGCACCGCAGTCGGCCGGCCGTGCCGTCGACGGTGAGCCGGACCGGCGCCCCGGGCGCATGACGGCGAGCGTTGGCCAGTGCTTCCTGTACGACGCGGTACCCCACCGTCTGGGCGGGGGTGGGGGAACAAACCACTGGGGGCCCCCCCGCCCCCCCCCCCCCCCCCCTCGGTAGCCCCCCCCCCCCCCGGGGCTGCAGCCGCCCCCCCCCCCACCCCCCAGCCCGGC
>NZ_JBHYVB010000046.1:0-13705 GCF_042750115.1 Streptomyces sp. NPDC059455 | reverse complement strand
GGCGCTCTCGGGCTGGGGGTGGCGCTTGAGACTCACAGCGCGCCCCACCCCCCCCGTCTCCCGGGCCCCCCCCCACCCCACACCCCCCCGGTCCCCGTCGTCCCCATCCGCACCTCGATCGTTCCCCCCGCGGCACGGTGGCTATCCAGCAGCGCACCCAGCTCACCGAGTCCGGGCACCGGTTGAAGCGGGGCCGCCTCTGCGGGATCGCGCAGCATACGCAGCAGATCACGCAGCTCATTACCGCTATGCCGGCCCGCCGCCGCCAGCCCGTCGACCTGGGTACGGGCCCAGCCGGGCAGTTCGTCGCCGCGGGCCCGCAGGGTCTCGGCGTGCACGACGAGCAGGGTGAGCGAGTGCGCGACCACGTCATGCATCTCACGGGCGATCCGCGCCCGCTCCCGCTGTGTCGCCTGCGCCGCTTCCGCGCGCTGCGCGCGACTCGCCTCGGCCGCCCGCAACTCGGCCGCGGCGAGCAGCGCACGCCGGGAACGTGAGGCGAAACCCATTGCCCATGCCAGTGGCATCGGAGCCAGGGCGGCGAGAACGTCCAGGCCGCCCCGGAACTCACTGGCGTCGGTCGTCATCCGGTTCACCCACAGGCCGAGCAGAGTCATCACGACGCCGCCGAGCAGTGCCGACACGGTACGCACCCAGCTCGTGCAGCGGCTGCCCAGGTTGTAGAGCAGCACGGCGAGCGGCACGAAGACCAGCGGGGTCAGCTTGGCCCCCTCACCCGCGCTCCCCACCAGCGCCGCCACGAGCGCACCGAAGCCGATGACGAAGGTCGTCACCGGCAACCGCTGCCGCAGCACCAGAACCACCGCGGCCAGCGCCTCGTACCCGATGAACGACGACCACGCCGACCCCGACGTGTCGACGTACGGCTGCGACAGCAGTTGAGGCAACAACGCCAGGGCGATCAGACCGGCATCAGCGCCCCGCTCGGGCCACTTGCCGTCAACCACATTCATTCGTCCGACACTATGCGCTCACGCACCGCTCTTCATCGCTCCTAGGAGCGACTCGCAGCAGCACGACAGATCATGATGCCGCCGGGGCCCTGCGTAGATGAAGACCCCGGGGTGAACATCAAGGAGCGCCGAAGGGCCGTGATCAGGCCCTCGACCTGCGTGGATGGTTTATCGGCACTCGCACAGTCAGCGGGTGTACAGCGCGATGCCCACAGCGGGCAGTGTCTGGAGGATGATGACACCGCCTGCGGATCGATGCCGAGTGCGTCGATGCGAAGCATGCCGCACGGGTCTGTGTCGCGCTGTCCGCCGCTGGCCCCGGGGTGGGGAACGGCCGGGGGCAGGCCGAGCCGCCCCTGGCCGTTGGCTCGGTCGGCATGACCTTGTGGCCGACCGTATGGGAACGGGGCGGCAAAGCGGGGCTTACGGCTACTTCGCACCCGGGGTCATTGACAGGTCCTGGCACGAAGCGACGCGCAGCCGCTCCGTCAAGAGTCAGCCTGCGGCTCTGCTTGCGGTGTGATACGAGCTAGGACGTCGTCGAGCATGCCCAGCGCTTGCCTGGCCTCATCGAGTGTGACCGTCATCGGCGGTGTCACGCGAAGGGCGTTGCCCAACAACCGGCCCTTCCCGATGAGTAACCCGCGCTCACGGCACTGCGCGAGAACGGCGTTCGTCGCCGCGACGCGACCGCCGGGACCTTGGTCTTCGGTTCGATGAGTTCGAACCCGAGCCGCGCCTGACCAATGGCCAGGGCCGTCTACAGCTGTCTAGAGCGGAAGCGGCGGCCACGCACCCCAGGGCTGGGACCACGTGTACGTGCGTTCCGCGTTGCCCGTCCGCCAGCGGCGCGGGGCCGTGGTCCCGAGCCAGTCCAGCGGTTCGACGCCGCCGGGCGACCCGCCGTCCAGCGCGAGCCGGACGGCCGCGCCGAGGTCGGCATCGGTCTGCGGGGTACGGGCGGCCGGGGCGACGGAGACGAACAGCGCGGTGCCGGAACGGGCCACCAGGTCCAGGAACTGACGGTTCAGCCGCCACTCGGTGGCCGGGGTACAGGGCACGCAGTCGGCATCCACCGCGTAGAAGCGGCTGTGTTGGGCCAGTCGGAAGGCGAGGGTGTTGATGCCCATCCGTCGGGTGCGCTCCCAGTGACGGCCCGAGGTGTCGTCACCGGTTCGCTGCACCTGCACCAGACCCGCCGCCAGATGTCCGACGGTGTTGCAGCCAAGCACCACGGCGTCCCCGGCCGCCTCGGCGATGGTCCGGTAGAGGCCCACCAGCACTTCGGCGGTGGTGCGGGTGCGGTCGGCGAGCCGCCATCCGGCACCGGCCATTTCGTGCGGTGTGTCCGGGTGGAAGCGGCCGAAGACGTCGTACGTGCTGAAGTCGTGCTTGATCAGCTCGAATCCCCAGGAGCGGAAGCGGGCGACATCGGCGGCGACGGTCGCCAGCGTCGTGTCCAGCGACGGGTCCAGGGGGATCCGGCCGGGAGCGCCGGTGTCCGTGCGCATCCCCTCGGTCGGCACCCGGGACAGCAGCGGCCGGAACCACAGGCCTGGCCGGACGCCACGGTCGGCGATGCCCTCGGCCAGGCCCGCCATGTCGTCGAACAGCCCGGGCAGGCCGGTGTCCCACGGCCCTCCCGGGGCGCTTCCCCCGCCCTCCGTCCAGCCGTCGTCGACGACACAGAACGGCCGCACTGGATGGTCCCCGGCGAACTCGGCGATGGTGGCCGCGTCGCGCAGTACGGCGTCCGGGCCGAAGTCCTGGCCGTAGGCGTAGTACCAGTTGTTGCAGCCGACCACCGGCTGCGCGGGCAGCAGCGGATCGGGGGACATGGCGGCGCACAGCTCCTGGAGCGCCGCGTACGGGGTGGTGTCCGCACCCGTCGCCACCCCGACCACCGTGGCGGCGGCGATCTCCCGGTCGCCCGGCAGCACAGGCAGGCCGCCGGAGCGTACGTCCAGCCACAGCGTGGTGCCGCCCTCGTCCACCGTCCAGCAGCACAGCGCCCCGGCGCGGGTCCGTACGCCTAGCCCGGTGCAGCCACCGGTCACCGGGTCGGTGCTCAGCCAGTACCAGGGCAGGGGGCGTTCCGGCTGGACGCTGCGTCACTGCAACTCGCCGTACGAGCGCTCCCACGCATCGCCGAGTACCAGGGCGGGGCGGTGACCGCCGGGGTGGTGGCGCCAGCGCAGCGCCACCGTCGACAGGCCCTCCGGACCCGGCGCGGCGAGCACCAGCCGCAGGGCGCCGTATGGATCGTGTCGCGCCGTCACCTCGGCGCCGGGCACGGTCCAGCGGCCCGCCCCCGCCGGTGCGGCGGTGCGCGGGTCCCCGGACGGACCGGTGATCACATGGACGGAGTCGGGCAGTGGAACGTCGATCGCGGCCATCGGCCTCACCCTTTCACGGCGCCGGAGGTGAGCCCCTGCACGATGTGGCGGCTCGCGAAAGCGAAGAGCACCATGGTTGGCAGGATCGTGAACACGGCCGCTGCGGACATCGAGCCCCAGTCGATGTTGAAGCTGGAGATGAATCCGTTGAGGGCCGTGGGGGTCGTCTTGTTGGCGTCGCTGTTCATCAGGGTCACCGACAGGAACAGCTCGTTCCAGCAGTTGACGAAGTTGAAGATGAACGCCGCCACGATCCCCGGACGCATCACCGGGAGCAGCACCCGGAACAGCGCCGCGAACCGGGAGAGGCCGTCGATCATCGCGGCCTCCTCCAGTGCGTCGGGGATGTTCTCGAAGAAGCCGCGGAGCATCACCGTGCAGAAGGGGATACACACGGCGATGTAGACGAGGATGAGCCCGAGCCGGTTGTCGACCAGTTTCAGGTCGGTCATCAGCAGATACAGCGGGCCCAGCGCGATGAAGGCCGGGATCATCTGGGTGACCAGGGCGGCCGTCAGCAACGCGGACTTGGTGCGGAACTCGAAGCGCGCCAGCACATACGCCGACAGCATCGAGATGGCGGTGGCGACCGCGCCCGCGACGGTCGCGACGATGAGGCTGTTGGTGAGATAGGTCCCGAAGTCGGCCTTGTTGAACAGCTCACTGTAGTTCTCCAGCGAGAAGTGCTCGGGCCAGTAGGCGAGGGGGAAGGAGAAGATGTCGCCCGGCGCCTTTAGCGAGGTGATGGCGATCCAGTACAGCGGGAACACGGTGAAGGCCAGCCACAGCACCAGGAAGACGATCCGGACGGCCCGGCCGACCGCGGTCTCTTTGCCGATCACGACCTCACCTCTCGCTTCTCACGCGTGGCCAGCAGGAAGAACACCGTGAAAAGCAGCAGCCCCGCGACCACGAGGAGACCGAGCGCCGAGGCCTTGCCGTAGTCGCCCTGCTGAGTGATCTTGATCATCCAGGTGGTCACGATGTGTGTCTGGTTGTTCGGCCCGCCACCGGTCATCCCGAAGATCAGATCGGGAAAGTTGAAGATCCAGATGACCCGCAGCAGCACCGTGAGCACCAGCGTGAGCCGGATATAGGGGATGGTGATCTGGAAGAGCGTGCGTGCCTTCCCGGCCCCGTCCAGCGCCGCGGCCTCGTACAGCTCGTCGGGGACCGACTGGAGCGCGGCCAGGATCATGATGGCGAAGAAGGTGACGCCGTACCAGGTGTTGGCGATCAGTACGGCGATCATCGCCTTGTGCGGATCGGCCAGCCACGCCACGGGCTCGTCGATCAGCCCCGCCTTCTGGAGCAGATCGTTCACGACGCCGAACTCGCTGTTGAACATCCAGCGGAACAGGATGCCGATGAGGAACCCGGAGATCGCCCAGGGGAAGAAGATCAGCGCCTGGTAGACGCCGCGGAAGCGGAACCGGCGGCGCAGCCACAGGGCGAGAGCGAAACCGATCACGAGCTGGGGCACGATCGATCCGATGACCCAGGCGCCCGTATTGCCCAGCACGGTGCCCCAGTTGGGGTCGGAGAAGACACGGTGGAAGTTGTCCAGGCCCACCCAGGAGGTGTCGGTGAGATCGTTCAGATCCCAGTGGCGGAAGGCCATCTGGCTGCCCGCGATCATGGGGTAGTACGTGAACACCGCCACGAAGATCGCGGCAGGCGCCATGAAGGCGGCGATGAGCAGGCCCCGGCGGGTCGTGAACTCCCGCTTCCGGCCGCCCCGCGGCCCGTTCCGGGCCCGCGGGGCGGCTTGCTTCCGGACGGGGCGCGAAGACTTCGGCCCGGTCGTCGTTGCGGACGTGGCGGGCATCCCTACTTCTCCTGCTCCCACTTCTTGGTCCAGTACGCGTCCCAGCCCGTCAGCAGCTCCTTGGGCGACATCTTGCCGATCACCATCTTCTGCACGTCGGCGTCGGACTTCTGCTCCCACTCGCTCCACCAGGTCACGCCGCGCGGCTGGCTGACGTTGAGATAGGTGTCGGGGTGCTTGGTCATGGTGACGTAGGACGACCACGGGCCGGTCTTGTAGAACGGGTCCTCGGTCGCCGACTTGAGGATCGGCACCAGGCTGTTCTTCTTGGTGAAGTCCGTCGACGCCTTGCCCTGGGACAGGAACTTGATCAGCTTGACGGTCTCGGCCTTGTGCTTGCTGCCCTTCGCGATGCCCCACCCGGCGGTGGCCAGCGGCTGGACGGTCTTCCCGCTGGGTCCGGCCACCAGCGGAGCGGTGTCCCACTGCTCCTTCGAGATCGACTTGGACTCGGAGACCGTGGCGATGACTTCCGGATCCTGGAGCAGGAAGGCCGTGGAGCCGTTGGAGAACGCCTCGACCATCTCCGGATAGCCCCAGGACACGGACGACTTGGGCGATGCCTTCTTGAAGAGTGTGAGGTAGGTCTTGAGGGCGTCCAGGGCCTCGGGCGCGGAGAAGATCGTGCGCCCGTTCTTCAGCTTGTAGCCGTTGGCGCGGTCGACCTTGTCGGCCACGTACGCCTCGATGATGGCGGTGGCGTTGCTGTTGGCGTTGGCCCCGCCGCGGAACGCGTAGCCGTAGCGGCGCTTCGCCGGGTCGTTGATGGCGGACGCCTGCTTCAGCAGCTGGTCCCAGGAGGCCGGGGGCTTGCTGAACCCGGCGTCCTTGATCAGGTCCTTGCGGTAGAAGAGGCTCAGCCCGTAGAAGCCGTAGGGGACGAAGAAGGTACGGCCCTTGGCGTCCTCGGACGCCTTGACGGCGTTCTCCGTCATGGCGTTCCAGCCCTGCCAGCCCTTGAGGTCCTTCTCCATGTCGTACAGCCAGCCGTTGTTCGACCACGGGCCGACCGTGATGTCCCGTACCTCGAGCGCGTCCACGCCGCTGCCGGACTGGAGCATCTGCCGGATCTTCTGATCGGCCTGTTCGGTGGGCGGCGAGATCAGGTTGACCTTGATCTTGGGGTTCTGCTTCTCGAAGTCGGCTATGAGCCCCTTGAGCAGATCGGTGCGGGAGGGGTTGGTCAGGCTCTCGACCATGTTGAGCGTGACCGTGCCGTTCGCGTTCGGACTCATGGCGGAACAGCCGGTCAGGACCATCGCCGCGGCGGTGCCGAGGGCGAGGGCTGCCGTCCTTCTCCTCATCGTGCTGACCTCTTTCTTGGGTGCGGGCCGCGCTCGGAGCGGCTTGGGGAGTCGGGGGTGGGGAGGGGGGTACGGTGTCGCGCCGCTATGGCGTGCCGTGCCGCCCGCGAGCCGCGCGGGCCCACTCAGCGAGGACGGGGACGCAGGTCTCGGCGAAGTACTCGTAGTCGGCGGCGGTGTTGTAGACGTGGGCGGACACCCGCAGATAGCCGATGCCGCCGAAGCTGGTGAAGGCCGCCTCGACACCCAGCTCCCCGGCGACCCGGTCGCGCAGCGCGTCGGCCTCGACGCGGGTGGCGCCGAGCCCCTCGGGCAGCCGCACCAGACGCATCCCGGGGACCGGCATGCCGACGTCGACGCTGCTGTCGGCGCCGGTCAGCTCGGTGAACGCGGCACCGATGACCTGCGCGGCGTAACCGGCCAGGTGGTCCATATAGCGGCGGGCGCGCCTCCAGCCCCAGGTGTGCTCGATGAAGCCGAGCGCCGTCGGTGCCGCCAGATAGCAGGTGGCATCCACCGTGCCCTGCTGGTCGAAGCGGTCGGGGTACGGGTCCTCTGCACCCCATGAGTCGATCGGTGGGTAGAGCCGCTCACGCAGCGGACCACGGGCGACGAGCGCCGCGGTGCCCCGGGGCGCGCATCCCCACTTGTGCAGGTTTCCGACCCAGAAATCACAGGTCAGCCCCGAGAGCGGGGCGGGGAGCAGACCAGGTGCGTGCGCACCGTCCACGAGCAGCGGGATCCCGCGCCGCCGAGCCTCCGCGCCGATCCGCTCCACCGGCAGCCGGCGGGCGGTCGCCGAGGTGATCTGGTCCACCACGATGAGGTCCGTCGCCTCGGACAGTTCGGCGAACACGGCCTCGCACGCCTGCTCCTCATCTGCGTCGAGGGGTACCCGCGCGGTGCGGACCCCGCCATCCCAGCGGTCGCGCACCAGCCGCTCGGCGCCCATGGTCACGGCGCCGTAACCGTGGTCGGTGACGACGATCTCCCCGCCGCGGCGGCGGTCGAGGGCGGCGTACACGGTGCTGATGCCCGCGCTCGCGTTCGGCACCAGGGCCAGGTCGTCGGCGGCCACCGCCAAGAAGTCGGCGATCTCGACCCTGGTGTCGGCGATCCGCTGAGGCAGCGCCGGGAACCACACCACCGGGGAGCACTCCATCTCCACCCGCAGCTGCTTCTGCCGCTCCTGTGCCACCAGGGGAACCGCGCCGAAGGAACCGTGGTTCAGGTGTCTCATGGCGGGGTCCAGCGTCCACGCCCGGTCGGCGGGACGGCCGTCGGCCAGCAACAGGGGGCGTGGCGCCGCGATGACATCGGTCTCGCTCACATGAGTCCCGATCTGCCGGGGTCCGGGTGTTCCGAGGGGCGTCAGAAACGAGAGAGATCTGATCGCAACCAGAACACGTATGATGACTCGGCATCCTGCATGACGGATTCCCTGCAATCAAGGGGTGTAGCGGCATGGATCATCAGATGACTTCCGATCGATACCTCTGACATATCTGATGAATCGGTACAGTGCGACGAAGGGCGCGGGACCGCGCCCCGCCCGTTCGGGAGGAATCGGATGTCCGCAGTCGACAAGGCGTTCCACGGCCTACGCCACATGATCGCCACCGGGCGCCTCAGCGCCGGAGGGCGCATTCCGCCCGAGGGCGAGCTGTGCGAGGAACTCGGCGTGTCCCGGGGGTCGTTGCGCGAGGCCGTACGGATGCTCGCGGCCCTGGGGGTGATCGAGCCGCGGCACGGCTCCGGTACTTATGTCTCCCAGCTCAGGCCGGAGGACATCATAGGTAGCCTGTCGCTCACCCTGGAACTGCTGCCGCTCTCCGGTCTGCTGGAGGTGTACGAGATCCGGCGTGTCCTGGAGTCCCACGTCGCGGCGCAGGCTGCGGCCCGCAGCACCCCGGAGGCGGTGCGGGAACTCTTCGCGCTCATCGAGGCCATGGACGCCACCGACGACCCCACCGAGGCATCGGACCTCGACCACCGCTTCCATGCCGAGATCGCCACCGCGGCCGGAAACCCCGCCCTCGCCTCCCTGCTCTCGGTCTTCCGCGCCCGCTCCCGCAAGTACCAGATCTTCACCCTCCCCGAGGGCGAGCAGATGCGGCGCAAGAGCGACGAGGATCACCGCGTGCTGGCCACCGCGATCGCCGACCGCGATCCGCGCGCCGCCGCCGGAGCGGCCGAGGCCCATGTCGCCCAGACGGAGCGATGGCTGCGCGCCTTCATGCCGCCCATGGAGGAGGACTCCCCGGCCTGACGCGTTGCGTTACCGCGGACGTGACGCGTCAGCGGGTGCGTGAGGTGCTGCGCGGAAACCCGGGCAGCCAGCGCGCGTTCGTCGACGCCGTGGGGCCCGACCCACCAAGCTGTCCACGTCGCTGACCGGGGCACGGCGGTTCACCCCCGCCGAGCTGACCAGGATCGCCGAGATCGGCGACGTCACGATGAACTGGCTGATCAACGGCAGCGACGAGGCGGGCACCGTGTCCGCCGTTCCGCAGCGCAGCGCCCGACGGCCCGTACGCGACGGGGATACAGGCCGGTGCCGTCAGATCCTCGACGCGGCCTGTCGCCTCATCGCCGAGCGGGGCTACCACGCGGTGGCGGGTGTCGGACGTCGCGGATGCCTATGTTATGAGCGCCGCCACGATCCACTACCACTTCCCTGGCTGCGACGGTCTGCCGCACCGAGGCACTGCGCCACTCGGTGCAGCAGGCATTTGACCGCCAAGTCGCGCAGCTGCACAGCATCGAGGACGCGCATCAACGGCTACTGCGCCTGGTCGAGTTGCAACTGCCCACCCCCGGCGCGTTGCAGCGCGAATGGTCGATCTGGTTGCAGGCGTGGAACGAGACCGCGCTCCGTCCGGAGCCGCGGGTGCTGCACACCGGTTCCTACGCCCGCTACCACGAGACGGTCGCGCGCACGATCGCCGAAGGCCAGGCCCAGGGCGTCTTCACCGACGCCGATCCCGAGCCGAGGCGATCATTCCTGCGACTTCCTGCCCATCGACCTGGTGGATCTTCGCCGGGCCTACGCACTGGCCTTGACGGATCTGCGATCAGGCCCCCGATGGGCCATGACGGTCACTCGTCGAGGACACCGCTGCCGCGGGCGGGCCGGCTTGGCCGGTGTTGATGCGCCGTCGCAGGCCCAGCAGCCACCAGACAAAGCCGAGACCGACGCCTACGGCAACGGTGAGAGCGGTTTGGTTGTTCTCGTCAGGGACGATGAGAACGACGATGGCGGTCGCGCACCAGACGAGGCCGACTACGAGGGTGGGCCACAGCCAGCGTCCGAGGCCGAACACATTGGGTGCCGATAAATCATCCGCGCGGTTCAGGTCGCTCGCTGGTACTCGTGGAGGGTTCCGCCGAGTCGGTCTCGTCTGCGGACTTCCAGGTGGGTGAGCCGGGCTCGTTGCGTGATGGGTGTGGGTAGCGCGTGACAGGGAGCGGCTTGTTCCAGGGCTCTGTGCGGGCGGTGTTCGTTGTAGAAGGATTCGTACTCGCGCCTCGGCCTGGCTGCGCAGGAATTCGGCCCAGGTGGTGGTCTGCCGTTTGGGCGCGGGTGGGATGCCGTGCTCGCGGAGGATCTCCCAGACGGTGGAGGGGGCGACCTTGATCCCCAGCGCCGTGAGTTCGCCGTGGATCCGGGGATATCCCCACCAGGCATTCTCCCTGGCCAGACGCAGGACCAGGGCACGGATCGAGCGGATGGTGCGTGGGCGTCCACGCCGCTTGGGTACGCAGGTCGCGGCATGGCGCTGCCTGAGTAGCTCCCGATGCCAGCGCAAGACCGTCTCGGGGCGGACCAGCAGCAGAAGGTGCCGGAGTCTGTCTTTGGGTAGGTGGTACAGAAGGCCGGCGAGGACAGTGCGATCGGTGTCGGTGAAGGTCGGCTTGCCGACCTGGCGCTGCAGGACCAGCAGTTGGTGCCGGAGTACGAGGATCTCGATGTCCTTGTCTCTGTTGCTCATCGGTAGGAGGCGTAGGAACGCGAGGGTGTTGGTCGCGGTGAGGTAGGCCAGGCGCGGCAGCACGACAGATCATGATGCCGTCGGGTCCTTGTGCAGGTGACGCATGGACAACGGCTATGCGAGAGCGCCGACTCGAGCGACCGCGGCCGACGACTGTGAGGTCCGGCCCACCCCCTCCGGCCAGGGCAGATGACATTCTCGGCAAGCACAACCCGCGGGTTCTCGGTATCGGCGTGGGTGAAGCTGTCGGAAGTGCGCGACCACGCGGCGATGGTGGCGCCCCAGATCGGCAACCAGACCGCCGGCTTCGAGCTGTACTACTCCGCCAGTTATGACCGGTGGGTGTTCAACACCTTCGCCGACGACGAGCCCGGCGCGACGATTGTGCGGGCGATGACCGGCACACCGGGCGGGGTGAAGGCCGCGGGGTGTGGACCCATCTGGTCGGCGCGTACGACGGCGTGGACAAGAAGCTGCAACTGTTCGTCAACGGCAAGCTGGCAGACACCGCACCGCCGCCGCCACCTATGCCCAGCTCGTGGAGGCCGCGGCCCGCCTGTACGCCACCGACCTCGCCGCTCAGCTCGGCATCGACCACACGGTCCTCGCGGGCCCCGCCACGCTCGGCGACACCCTCACCCACCGGCTCAGTACCCGCGCCTCGCGGCCGCCAGGCAACGATCTTGATGCACCCCTGGCGAGCATCGCATTGTAGAGCACTCGTACGCCAGCTTCCGTATTTCTGCCCCAAATATGAGCTGTGCCCGTATCCGATGGAATCCTGTGCCTATAAGCCGTGAAAGGTTGTCCGTTGTGAGGGGGGAACGGATGAGGGTGTGCTCGGGGGCCGTGACCGGGGGCCGGACTGCTGCAGCGGTTGTCATGACGGTGGTCCTCGGTTACGGAGTCGCAGGGTGTGGTACTTCGGGCGGGCCGCCTGGCGGAAATCAGCCTGGCAGTACATCGGTCCCGGAAACGACAGCCAGCGGTCAGAACGGCAGCGGATCCGTGGGCGGTCAAGACGACAGTGGTGCGGCAAATGGGGACCCGGGTATTCCCGCTGTGGATCCGCCGCCATCGGATACCGGGCCAACCGATGGGCCTGGCGCCGGTATCACCGGCAGCCCGCCGGGGCATCCATCAGCATCCACTTGCGGCCCGACGCCGACCCCAGGTGACATCTGTTCGACACCTCCGACTGCGTCGGATAGCAGCATCTTCCCCGAGGCAAGCTGACGGGATGGGGGCATCCGCAACCCAAGGCCCGGCACATCCCCCCGCCTCGCCGAGGCCGCCCACCGGATCGCGCCGCCGCGCGGTCCGCCGTGGGCCTGCCCTTCATCGCCTCCGCCGCCTCCGCGACGGGCCCGCGCCACCGCACCCCCCTCCCACCCGGCGGGCTGAAAGCGGCGGCCACCTGGACCTCGTCAACTCAGCTGCCGGAGCGACATCGTTCGTCGGCGTCCTGATGCTCTACGCGGGCTACATATACACCAACGCCTACTTCGACTACTTCCACTTGGACAGCCTCGCCATGGGCTTCAGCACCTTCGAACTGGTGATGCGCAGCCTGCGGCTCGCCGCCCTGCCCGCTCTCGAAATCATGGCTCTGGCGCTTGTAGTACCGGCCGTTCCCCGACTGCTGATCGCCATGCAACTCCCCGAGCGCCACATCCGCCGCATGCGCGTGCTCGGGCGCGCGGTGGCGCGAGCCTATCTCGGGTTCGTTGTCGTGGGGGTCGTCCTGATGGCGCTGTGGCGCTGGATCCAGCCCTTCGCCTGGTCAGCGCCCCTGCTCGTGGCAGCCGGACTGCTCCTCAGCCAGACCAGCGCCGCCGCTCCCGCGGGCAGGCCACGAAAACCGGCATGGGAGCGCGCCCTGTATCTTCTGGTCGCGAGCCTCTTCCTGATCTGGGTGGTAGCCCTGGTAGCAGGGCAGCTCGGCCGTCAGGACGCGGACCGTGACGCGGATCGATTGGTACGCCGTGTGGCCGTGGTCGTACTGAGCACCGAGCCGCTGAGCATCGCTCCGCCGGGACCCCGCGTGGAGGATCTGGGACGCGATGCCCACTACCGGTACCGCTACAGCGGCCTACGCTTGCTGATTGAACGTGATCACCGGTATTACCTGCTACGGCTGGGATGGAAGAAGGCCACGGATCCTACGTACGTCATCGAGGACGACGACACCATGCGCATCGAGCTCAGGCCCGGCACCCAGCCGAGTACTTGATCAGCTTTGAGGAAACCCGCGGCCGGCCCCTGAAAGGTCAGGGGTACCGAACCAGTCGGCTAAAGCGTGTTGCGCAAGGCCGTGAGCTGGGCGTCTGCCATGTATGGCTGGGGTGTTGAGGGCCGAGCGGGTGTGGGTGGAGACGTTCACCGGGTTACGGCTGGATCAGTTCGGGCGGTTCCTCAAAGCGGTCCGCGAGCGTGGTGGTGAAGGCTGTGGATGGGGCCGCCCCTGGTGTCCTCCGTTGCCGGAGCGGGTTCTGCTGGTGGCCGTGTACTACCGCACGAACCTCACGGTGCGGCAGCTCGCGCCGTTGTTCGGCGTCTCGCCAACGACCATGTGCCGGGTGATCCAGAGGCTGGGTCCACTGCTCGCGCTCGAGCCGGTGCGGCCCCCGCGGCAGGCGGCCGACCGGTTGTGGATCGTGGACGGCACCCTTATCCCGGTCCGCGACCGGACGGTGGGGACGTCCTCACGCAATGATCGGTTTTCCGCGAATGTGCAGAGAGAGTCCCACAGGACTCTGTTGGTCGATGTGATGGTTCGCCTGAAATGACCTTCGGGTGTGGTGGACACTGCTCTGTTTTCTGGGGGCGAGGGGGAGATCATGTCGATGCGTCCGTTGTCTGCGCCTGCGGTGCCTGAGTCCACGGCGAGGGTCGCCCGTGCTGCGTTCCCGCGTGGGTGTCTGGCCATGCGGATCAGGGACGAGTTCGGGGCGGTGTTTGAAAGCGAGCGGTTCGTGGCGGCGTTCGCGCCTCGGGGTGGTCCGTCCGTGTCTCCGGGGATGCTGGCGCTGGTGAGCGTGTTGCAGTACGCCGAGCGGCTGACCGACCGGCAGGCCGCTGATGCCGTGCGTGGCCGGATCGACTGGAAGTACGCTCTCTTGCGACACGAAGTCGCATGTGTTGAGTGGAAGTCACCAAGGAGGTTTGACATCTGTCGAAGGTGAATGTCCCGGGCCAGTGCACATGGCCC
>NZ_JBHYVB010000045.1:46336-62954 GCF_042750115.1 Streptomyces sp. NPDC059455 | reverse complement strand
GGGGGGGCTAACGCCCCCCCCCGGCGCCGCGCCCGGTCAGCCCGCGTTCGCGTCCGCGGCCTGTGCCCGCAGCGCGCGGTCGATGCCCGCTCGCGACTCCGTCACCAGACGCCTCAGCGCCGCCGTCGGCTCGGCGGACGCGAGCCACGCGTCCGTGGCGTCCAGGGTCTCCGGCGAGACCTGGAGCGCCGGGTACAGGCCCACCACGATCTGCTGCGCCATCTCATGGCTGCGGCTGTTCCAGACGTCCTTCGCCACCGCGAAGTACTTCTCCGTGTACGGCGCCAGCAGCTCCCGCTGATCGGTCTGGATGAAGCCCCCGATCACCGCTTCCTGCACCGCGTTCGGCAGCTTGTCGCTCTCCACGACCGAGGCCCACGCCTCCGCCTTGGCCCGCGGCGTCGGCCGTGCGGCCCGCGCCGTCGCGGCGTGCCGTTCGCCCGCGGAGGTCTTGTCGTGCTCCAGCTCGGCCGCGATCTCGGCCTCGTCGGCCCGCCCCGTGGCGGCGAGCCGCTCCAGCAGCGCCCAGCGCAGCTCGGTGTCGATGACCAGGCCCTCGATCGTCTCGGTGCCCTTGAGCAGCCCGGAGACCAGGTCCAGCTGGGTGTCGGTGCGGGCGGTCGCGGTGAAGGCCCGCGCCCAGGCCAGCTGGTGGTCGCTGCCCGGCGCCGCGGCCCGCAGGTGGTCGAGCGTGGCCTCGGTCCACTGGGCCAGGCCCGTCTCGCGCCAGTCGGGCGCGGCGTACAGGTCCAGGGCCAGCTTCACCTGGCGGTGCAGGGACTGGACGACGCCGATGTCCGACTCCTTGGCGATGCCCGAGAGCACCAGCGCGAGGTAGTCGCGGGTGGCCAGTTCGCCGTCGCGGACCATGTCCCAGGCCGAGGCCCAGGACAGCGCGCGCGGCAGGGACTCCTCGAAGTCGCCCAGGTGCTCGGTGACCACGGCCAGCGAGTCCGGGTCCAGCCGCACCTTCGCGTAGGTGAGGTCGTCGTCGTTGAGCAGGATCACCGCGGAGCGCTTCGTACCGGTCAGCTGCGGCACCTGGGTCAGCTCGCCGTCCACGTCGAGCTCGATGCGCTCGGAGCGGATCAGCTTGCCGGTCGGGTTCAGGTCGTAGAGCCCGATGGCGATGCGATGCGGCCGCAAAGTGGGCTCGCCCTTGGCGCCCGGCGGGAGGGCCGGGGCCTCCTGCCGCACGGCGAAGGAGGTCACCGTGCCGCTCGCGTCCGTCTCGATTTCCGGCCGCAGCACATTGATGCCCGCCGTCTCCAGCCACTGCTTGGACCAGGTCTTCAGATCGCGCCCGCTGGTCTCCTCCAGCGCGCCGAGCAGGTCCGACAGCCGGGTGTTCTGGTAGGCGTGGCGCTTGAAGTACGCCTGGACGCCACGGAAGAACTCGTCCATCCCGACGTACGCGACCAGCTGCTTGAGCACCGAGGCGCCCTTGGCGTACGTGATCCCGTCGAAGTTGACCAGGACGTCGTCCAGGTCGTTGATCTCGGCCATGATCGGGTGGGTGGACGGCAGCTGGTCCTGCCGGTAGGCCCAGGTCTTCATGGAGTTGGCGAAGGTGGTCCACGAGTGAGGCCACCTGCTGCCCGGCGCGTGGGCCTGGCAGGCGATCGAGGTGTAGGTGGCGAACGACTCGTTCAGCCACAGGTCGTTCCACCACTCCATGGTGACCAGGTCGCCGAACCACATATGGGCCAGCTCGTGGAGGATGGTCTCGGCGCGCGTCTCGTACGCCGCGTCCGTCACCTTGGAGCGGAAGACGTACTGGTCGCGGATGGTCACCGCGCCCGCGTTCTCCATCGCGCCCGCGTTGAACTCCGGCACGAACAGCTGGTCGTACTTGGCGAACGGGTACGCGTAGTCGAACTTCTCCTCGAACCACTCGAAGCCCTGCCGCGTCACCGCGAAGATCGCGTCCGAGTCGAGGTACTCCGCGAGCGAGGGACGGCAGTAGATGCCCAGCGGCACCGAGCGGCCGTCCTTCTCGTAGGAGCTGTGCACGCTGTGGTACGGGCCGACGATCAGTGCGGTGATGTACGTGGAGATGGGCGGGGTCGGCTCGAACCGCCAGACGTTGTCCTTCGGCTCCGGCGTCGGCGAGTTCGAGATCACCGTCCAGCCCTCGGGCGCCGCCACGGTGAACTGGAACGTGCCCTTCAGGTCGGGCTGCTCGAAGTTGGCGAACACCCGGCGGGCGTCGGGCACCTCGAACTGGGTGTAGAGGTACGCCTGCTGGTCGACCGGGTCGACAAAGCGATGCAGCCCCTCACCGGTGTTGGTGTACGCGCAGTCCGCGACCACCCGCAGCTCGTTCCGCCCGGCCAGCAGCCCCGGCAGGGCGATCCGCGAGTCCTTGAAGACCTCGTTCGGGTCGAGGGCGTCGCCGTTCAGCACCACCTCGTGCACCGTGGGCGCCACCAGGTCGATGAACGACTCCGCGCCCGACTCGGCGGCGTCGAAGCGCACCGTGGTCACGGAGCGGTAGGTACCGCCCTCCTGGGCGCCGCTCAGGTCCAGTTCGATCTCGTACGCGTCCACCGTGAGGAGGCGCGCCCGCTGCTGCGCTTCCTCCCTTGTGAGGTTGGTGCCAGGCACGTCGGCTAACTCCCGTTCGTCATGTGCGGTACGCCATGCGTCAGGCGGATGGCCATCCTCGCACGTCGGACGGTCAGTGCCGGTAGACCGGTTTGTCCACGAGCGGAAAGGGTGAACACGGCGACGAGGCGGACGGCGGTGGCGGGCGGCGCGGTACGCCGAAGGGGGGGAGCGGCCGCCCGGCCGCTCTCCCCTTGAGGCGAGATCTGGGCGAGACGCGGGCGTCAGGCCAGGTCGGCCGCCACCAGCTCGGCGATCTGCACCGCGTTCAGCGCCGCGCCCTTGCGCAGGTTGTCATTGGACAGGAACAGCGCGAGACCGTGCTCGACCGTCTCGTCCACCCGGATCCGGCCCACATAGCTGGGGTCCTGGCCCGCCGCCTGGAGCGGGGTCGGGATCTCCGAGAGCGCCACGCCCGGGGCCGCGCCCAGCAGCTCATAGGCGCGCTCCACGCTGATCGGACGCTCGAAGCGGGCGTTCACCTGGAGCGAGTGGCCGGTGAAGACCGGGACCCGGACACAGGTGCCGGACACCTTCAGCTCCGGGATCTCCAGGATCTTGCGGCTCTCGTTGCGGAGCTTGTGCTCCTCGTCGGTCTCGAATCGGCCGTCGTCAACGATCTTCCCGGCCATCGGGAGCACATTGAACGCGATCGGGCGGGCGTACACCCCGGGCTCGGGGAACTCCACCGCCGCGCCGTCGTGGGTGAGCTCGGCCGCGCGGTCGGCGGTCTTGCGGATCTGGCCGTCGAGCTCGGCCACACCGGAAAGACCGGAGCCGGAGACTGCCTGGTAGGTGGTGGCCACCAGGGCGGTCAGCCCGGCCTCGGCGTGCAGCGGGCGCAGCACCGGCATGGCGGCCATGGTGGTGCAGTTCGGGTTGGCGATGATGCCCTTGGGGCGGTCCACCGCGGCGTGCGGGTTGACCTCGGCCACGACCAGCGGCACTTCGGGGTCCATCCGCCAGGCCGAGGAGTTGTCGATCACGACCGGGCCCTGGGCGGCGACCTTCTCGGCCAGCGCCTTGGAGGTGGCGCCGCCCGCGGAGAACAGGACGATGTCCAGACCGGAGTAGTCGGCCGTGGCGGCGTCCTCGACGGTGATCTCGGTGCCGCGCCACGGGAGCGTCCGGCCGGCCGAGCGGGCGGAGGCGAACAGCCGCAGCTGCTCGGCCGGGAAGTCACGCTCGGCGAGCACCCTGCGCATCACTCCGCCGACCTGGCCGGTCGCTCCGACGATTCCGATCCTCATATCAGCCCTTTTCCTTGGTTGTGCCTGTTCGAGGCGCCTACCCTCCCGGCAAGTGTCTCAGGCGGGTCCGTTACCGTCCCGTGATTCATCCCACGGTGGGAGCGGTACCGCGATGTGGCGGGGGCGGTTCCCAGATCTGATGAACGCCGAGTGAGCGGAAGAATTCCTGTTCACAAGGGCGCGATGACCGTTTGCTACCGCCAAGATCCACGTGTGGAGATCGGCGGCCCGCGTTGCCGCCTCGTTCACTCCCAGGCCATCCCCGATGCCAACGATCCCAGGTGAGGACAGCCTCGCTGTCCGCCCGCCACCGCGTGTCCACTCGGGGAGATCGCGCATGTCCCGCATACGGTCCGTACGGTCCGCCGCAGCTGCCGTCGCCACCCTCGACCGGCGCACCTTCCTCGCCGCCGCCACCGCCACCGGTGCCACGGCCGGCCTGGGAATCGCCTTCGGTCCCGGCAGCGGCTCGGCCGGTGCCTCGCAGCCCGCCACCGCGCACGCCGCGGGCCGCCGGGTGGTGCAGGCCCCGGCTGCGCCCTCGACAGCCGGTACGACGCTGGAGACGTTCTCGGCCGCACACGGCGCCACCGGCTACCGGCGGCTCGCCGACGGCCCCGCCTGGGCCCGCGAGGTCCGCACCGAGATCACCGGCGCCAAGGGCGGCCGCGAGGACCGGCGCACCGCGCTCGCCTCGTTCGTCCAGTTCACGGATCTGCATCTGACCGACGTCCAGCACCCGATGCGCTACGAGTTCCTGCGCTCCGGGCGCGCCGGGGCATGGCGGCCGCACGAGGCGCTGACCATCGCCGGGGTCGCCTCGCTCATCGAGCGGATCAACGGGCTGCGCGGCGGACCGGCCACCGGGGCGCCGCTGTCGTTCGTCATGACCACCGGCGACAACACCGACAACAACGCCAAGATCGAGCTGGACTGGTTCCTGACCGCCATGAACGGCGGCCGGATCACCCCCAACACCGGCGATCCGCGCCGCTACGAGGGCGTGCAGAACAGCGGGCTCAAGGAGTTCTGGCACCCCGAGGAGGCGCTGCGCGACGCCGACAAGAAGGTCGGCTTCCCGCGCATCGACGGCTTCCTCGAGGCCGCGCTGCGCACCGTCAACAGCCCCGGGCTGCGGCTGCCGTGGTACTCCACCATCGGCAACCACGACGATCTGGCGGGCGGTGTCTACTCCCTCGGCCACGACTACTACACGGACTTCGCCACCGGGAAGCACAAGCTGGAGATCATCCCGGCCGCGGAGGCCGAGACGATCTACAAGGGGACGCGCAAGGGGGCCGACCCCAAGGGGGCGGACCTGAAGGCGCTGCTGGACGCGCACGCCAAGGACATGCGCACGGTCACCCCCGACGAGCGCCGCGCGCCCTTCACCCAGTCCGAGTACCTGGCCGCGCACCTCGACCCGGCCGCCACCGGCTCCGGTCCGGTCGGCCACGGCTACACCAGGGCCAACCTCGAGCAGGGCACGCTCTACTACTCGTTCCGGATCTCCGAGAACATGATCGGCATCAGCCTGGACACCACCGACCCGGGCGGCCACTACACCGGTTCGCTCGGCACCGCCCAACTGCGCTGGCTGGAGCGGACGCTGAAGGCCCACAAGGACGACTACGTGATCGTCTTCAGTCACCACTACAGCCGCAGCCTCACCAACATGAACCACGACCCGGGCCGTCCGGGCGAGGCCCGCCACGGCGGGGACGAGGTCGTCGCCCTCTTCCAGCGCCACCCCAAGGTGCTGGCCTGGATCAACGGCCACAGCCACCAGAACGAGATCACCCCGCGCGGCACCTTCTGGGAGATCACCACCGCCTCGCATGTGGACTTCCCCCAGCTGGCCCGGGTGTTCGAGGTCGTGGACAACCACGACGGCACGATCTCCCTGTTCACCACGCTCATCGAGTCGGCCGCGCCGCACCGCACGGACTTCTCGGACCTGTCCCAGACCGGGCTCGCGGCCCTCTACCGCGAGCTGTCCTTCAACGCGCCCGGCGCCAGCCAGAAGCTGGCCGGCGACGCGACGGACCGCAACACCGAGCTGCTGCTGCGCAAGCCCTGACTCCTCCCGCCGCGCAGCCCCGGGGGCCTCAGCGCGGCAGGACCACCACATAGGAGGCCGGTTCGCGGTCGGCCGCCGCGATCAGTGCGGTACGGACCACCGCGGCCTGCTCCTCCGGTGACTCCCGGAGCTTCTTCGGGCTCACGCGCACGACCGTGATCCCGAGCCGCTCCAGGTGCTCGCGCTTGCGGCCGAAGCCGCCGCGCCAGATCTCCTCGTCCTGGCGCGGCGCCCGTGCGTCGATCTCCACCGCCACCGCCTGCTCACGCCAGTAGGCGTCCACCCCGCCGAGGGTGGGCCCGCCGGGCAGCCGCAGCTCCACGTTCCACAGCGGCTCGGGCAGATGGTGGCCGCGCACCATGTCGTACAGCCGCCCCTCGGCGATCGCCCGGCCCTCGGCGAGCAGCGCGTCCACGGCGTCCACGACATGCGGCCGGGACAGCAGCCGGGCCGAGTTCAGCTCCGCCACCACGGCCGCGGCCTCGCAGTGGCCGTGGCGCACGGACTCGGTGAGCAGCCTGCGGACCAGTACGGCGTCGGTGAGCCGGGCGACGGCGTCGGCGAGGGCGCGGGCCACCGGGGCGGTGGGCACCCCCGCGAGGTACTGGGGAGCGGGCAGGGTGCCCGCCCGGACGAAGCGGACGAAGCCGGTGGCGCGCAGCCGCCGGGTGCGCGGCACCAGGACGTCGATGTGGTCGAGGGAGGCCAGCGGGGGAGCGGAGGAGAAGTGGCGCAGGGCGAGCGCGGCCAGCCCGGTGATCATCGCTTCGCCGCACGGTTCCGCGCCGCCCGGCGCCGACCCGTCGGCCCCCTGGCCGCGGCTCGCGGTGTACAGCAGCGCGGCCAGCAGCCGCTCCTCGCTGGTCGCCGGGCCCGGGTGGAGCAGATGGACGCCCGGCAGGATCTGCTGCCAGGGCCCGCCGGCCCGGCAGCGCTCCGCGGCGACGGACGCGGTCACACCGTGCTCGCGCAGCTGACGTGTGGTCAGGACGCGGCGCTGGACGTCCGAGAGGTGGTGGAGGGGGCGGGGGGACAGCGGCGTGTTGTGGCTCATGCCCCCGCCATTCCCGCGCCCGCTCCACCGGCTAACCGCTGTTACACAGTCGTCGACAAAAGCGGACAACACCGTACTAAAGTACGGCAGTTCGAATGCCGAAAGAGCTCCCCTCTTCTCCCGAAAGAGCTCCCCTCTTCTCCCGGAGGAGCTCCCGCTTCGGTCGAAGCAGCTCCCGCTTCGGTCGAACGTCTGCGTCAGGCGGCCGCCCTCGCGTCGCACTCCTGGCCACGCAGGGCGCGGGCGAGGTCGTCGCGGGCCTCCAGGACCAGTCGGCGCAGCGCGGGGGCCGCGTCCGGGTGCCCGTCCAGCCAGACGTCGGCCGCGTCCAGGGCGCGGTTGTCGCCCTGCGCGGCCGGGAACAGCCCGCGCACGATCGCCATCCCGATCTCGATCGACCGCTCCTGCCAGACGCGCTCGATCACCTCGAAGTAGCGCGGTGCGTACGGCGCCAGCAGCTCCCGCTGGCCCGGCTGGTCGAAACCGGAGATGGTGGCCTCCACCAGGGCGTTGGAGAGCCGGTCGGACTCCACCACCGCGTCCCACGCCTCGGCCTTGACCGCGGCGGAGGGCCGGGCGGCCAGGCACCGCACCTGGTGGCGCTTGCCGGAGGCGGTGTCGTCGCGGGCCAACTCGGCGGCGATCAGATCCTCGTCGGCCTGGCCGCTCGAGGCCAGCGCGGCCAGGAACGTCCAGCGCAGCTCCTGGTCCACATCCAGCCCGTCGATCCGGGCCGTGCCGTCCAGCAGCCCGCGCAGCAGCCGCAGCTCGGACTCGGCGAAGGCGACCTGCGCGAAGAACCGCGCCCAGGCCAGCTGGTGCCCGCTGCCCGGCTCGGCCAGCCGCAGCTCGCGCAGCGCGCCCTCGGCCAGCCGGGCGGCGGCGTCCTCGCGCGCGTCCGGCGCCGAGTAGTGGTGCAGGGCGGACAGCGCCCACGCCTGGACCATCTGGAGCACCCCGATGTCGCTCTCGGCCCCGGCGAACCGCCGCACCAGCTCCAGGTAGTCGCGGGCGGGCAGCAGCGCGTCGCGGGTGAGGTTCCACAGCGCGGACCAGCTCAGGGCGCGGGCGAGGGGGTCGGTCAGCTCGCCGAGGTGCTCGCGCAGGGTGTCCAGCGAGCCCTCGTCGAAGCGGATCTTGCAGTAGGTGAGGTCGTCGTCGTTGACCAGGATCAGATCGGGCCGGGAGGCGCCGGTCAGCTCGGGGATCACCGTACGGGGGCCGTCGACGTCCACCTCGGCGCGGGCGTAGCGCACCAGCGCCCCGGGGCGCTCCCCGGCCGGGGCCTCCTTGCGGTACAGCCCCACGGCCACCCGGTGCGGCCGCAGCTCCCCACGCGGCGGAGCCGCATATTCGGAACCAGCGGTCTCGGCGGCCTCCTGGACCACGGCCAGCTCGGTGATGTGCCCCTCGGCGTCATAGGTGGCGTGCGGTGTGAGCGCGTTGACCCCCGCGGTCTCCAGCCAGGCGCGCGACCAGGTGGCCATGTCCCGCCCCGAGGTCTCGCCGAGCACCGACAGCAGGTCCGACAGCCGGGTGTTGCCGTACGCGTGCCGCTTGAAGTAGCGCCGCGCGCCCTCCAGGAAGGCGTCCTGCCCGACATAGGCCACCAGCTGCTTGAGCACGGACGCGCCCTTGGCGTAGGTGATCCCGTCGAAGTTGAGCTTGGCGTCCTCCAGGTCACGGATGTCGGCCGTGATCGGGTGGGTGGACGGCAGCTGGTCGGCGCGGTACGCCCATGCCTTGCGGCGGTTGGCGAAGGTGATCCAGCCGTCGGTGAAGCGGGTCGCCCCGACCAGCGAGAAGGCCCCCATGAAGTCGGCGAACGACTCCTTGAGCCACAGGTCGTCCCACCACTCCATGGTGACCAGGTCGCCGAACCACATGTGCGCCATCTCGTGCAGGATGACGTTCGCCCGGCCCTCGTAGGAGGCCTGGGTGACCTTGCCGCGGAAGATGAACTCCTCACGGAAGGTCACACAGCCCGGGTTCTCCATCGCGCCGAGGTTGTACTCCGGCACGAACGCCTGGTCGTACTTGCCGAACGGGTACGGATAGTCGAAGTGGTCGTGGAAGAAGTCCAGGCCCTGCTTGGTGATGGTGAAGATGTCGTCCGCGTCGAAGTGCTTGGCCAGCCCCTTGCGGCAGAGCGCGCCCAGCGGGATCTCCAGCGCCGAGCCGTCCGGCAGTGTGCGGCGGTAGAGGTCGCTCACGTAGTGGTACGGACCGGCGACCACGGCCGTGATGTACGTCGAGATGGGTTGGGTCGTCACGAAGTGGCTGGTCGCCGCGGTGTCGTCGGCGCCGGACGGCTCCACCCGGTCCACCGCCCCGTTGCTCAGCACCGTCCAGCCCTCCGGGGCGGTCACCGAGAAGGTGAACGGGGCCTTGAGGTCGGGCTGTTCGAAGTTGGCGAAGACCCGGCGGGCGTCGGCCGGCTCGTACTGGGTGTAGAGGTAGACCTCGCCGTCCTCCGGGTCCACGAAGCGGTGCAGCCCCTCGCCGGTCCGGCTGTACGCGCACCGCGCGTCCACCACCAGCTCGTTCTCCGCGGCGAGGCCCTCCAGCGCGATCCGGGAGCCGTCGAAGACCGCCGCCGGGTCCAGCTCCCGCCCGTTGAGCCGCACCGAGGTCACCGAGGGCGCCAGCAGATCGGCGAAGGTCGCCGCGCCCGGCTCGGCGCAGCGGAAGCGGATCGTCGTGGTGGAGCGGAAGGCGCGCGGCCCGGACCCGGTGTGCTCACCCACCGCGGACCGCAGATCGAGCGCCACCTCGTAACCCTCGACGGCCAGCAGCTTCGCCCGCTCACGGGCCTCGTCACGGGTCAGGTTCTCACCGGGCACGACGCGGCTCCCTCGCCAATGTCTCGCATCTCGGATATCGGACAGCGGGAATCATGTCACGGGGCACCGACACGCGGCATCGGGGAATGAGCCCCCTCCCGCGTGCGTTGGTTGAAGCAGCCAGCTCTCTATTCGTTTGCGATATCTACGCGCCCGCTTGAGGAGAAACCGTGACCGAGACTGCCAAGACGCCCGCCGATTTCTGGTTCGATCCGCTGTGTCCCTGGGCCTGGATGACCTCGCGCTGGATGCTCGAGGTGGAGAAGGTGCGCCCGGTCGAGGTGCGCTGGCACGTCATGAGCCTGGCCGTGCTCAACGAGCCCAAGCAGGATGAGCTGCCCGAGGAGTACCGCGAGCTGCTGAAGACCGCCTGGGGCCCGGTCCGGGTCTGCATCGCCGCCGAGCAGAAGCACGGCAGCGAGGTCCTCGGCGCCCTCTACACCGCCCTCGGCACCCGCTTCCACAACCAGGGCCTGGAGAAGAACCGCGAGACGATCGTGGCCGCCCTCGAGGAGGCCGGGCTCCCCGCCGAGCTCGCCGACTTCGCCGACTCCGACGCGTACGACACCGAGCTGCGCGCCTCCCACAAGGAGGGCATCGACCTGGTCGGCCAGGACGTGGGCACCCCCGTCATCGCCGTCCCGGGCTCGGACGGCGAGCAGATCGCCTTCTTCGGCCCCGTGGTCACCCCGGCCCCCAAGGGCGAGGACGCCGCCAAGCTCTGGGACGGCACCCTGATGGTCGCCTCGATCCCCGGCTTCTCCCAGAACCCGCCCCCCCGCCCGCGCGCCCCCATAGTCCCCTGACCAATCCCCCCAGCGCCCCCCCCCCCCGCCCGGCCCGCCGCGGGTGGCCACCGCGCGGGGGCCCTTTGCCGTTCTCCATCGGCTTCCGGCTGTCGGCTCAGCCGCGGCGGCCCACCAGCTTCCAGGCGGCCGGGAGCGCGCCCATCGCCAGGGCGGCCTTCAGGGCGTCACCGATCAGGAACGGGGTGAGCCCGGCCGCGATCGCCTCACTGAGGGAGATATGGGTGGCCAGCGCCAGGTACGGGACGCCCACGGCGTAGGTGACCGCCGAGCCGACCGCCATGGTGCCCGCGGTGCGCAGCACCCCGCGGTCGCCGCCGCGCCGGGCGAGCGCGCCCACCACGGTGGCCGCCAGCAGCATGCCGAGCACATAGCCGAACGACGGCATGGCGGCGCCGGAGCTGCCCTCGGCGAACCACGGCACGCCCGCCATGCCGACCAGGGTGTACAGCGCCAGCGACAGGAAGCCGCGCCGGGCGCCCAGTGAGGTGCCGACCAGCAGGGCGGCGAAGGTCTGGCCGGTCACCGGCACCGGCGAGCCGGGGACGGGCACCGAGATCTGGGCCGCGAGACCGGTGAGCACGGCGCCCCCGATGACCAGCGCGGTGTCCCGGGCCAGGACGCGCCGGGCGGGAAAGACCGCGTCCGCGAGGACCGTACCGGGTGTGGCGGCGGCAGAAACCGTGCTCATCAGCGATGCTCCCAGGTCAGAGGGTGGATACCGGGACGCTAACCCAGCGTGGGGGCCGCGGACACCGTCGGATGGCCACAAAGCCGGACGCATCGGCTTGGCGGCTTCCGGCAGACGGCCCTGATACGGAGCGTGATGCAAGTGTCCGATATCCAGAAAGGATTGTCCGCGATGTTGTCCCCATAGGACACGCCCTTCACACTAGGGACGTTTTGCATCCGCCACCGGCGCTCGTAAGGGACAGAGAAGAAGTATGAACCGGACACCCGCGTCCTCGGCGCCATCGGGCGCCGCCGAGGCCACCGGCACGGGCGAGAGCGCCACGCCGCCGCTCTCCCACGGCCTCAAGCAGCGCCATCTGTCGATGATCGCCCTCGGTGGCGTGATCGGCGCGGGGCTGTTCGTCGGTTCCGGCGCCGGAATCGCCGCCGCCGGTCCGTCGATCGTGGTCGCCTACGCGGTGTCCGGGCTGCTGGTGATGCTCGTGATGCGGATGCTCGGCGAGATGTCGGCGGCCAACCCGGCCTCCGGCTCGTTCTCCGTGCACGCCGAGCGGGCGATCGGGCCCTGGGCGGGGTTCACGGTGGGCTGGATGTTCTGGATCCTGCTGTGCGTGGGCATCGCCGCCGAGGCGATCGGCGCGGCCGGGATCATGGTCCAGTGGTTCCCGGGCAGTGAATCCTGGATGTGGGTCGCCCTCTTCATGGCGATGTTCTGCGGCACGAACCTCGCGGCGGTCAGCAACTTCGGCGAGTTCGAGTTCTGGTTCGCCGCGCTGAAGATCGCCGCGATCACGGTCTTCCTCGTCCTGGGCGTGCTCGCGATCCTGGGCGTCCTGCCGGGCACCGACGCCCCGGGCGGCTCCCATCTCAGCGGTGACGGCGGCTTCCTGCCCAACGGGGTGAACGGCCTGGTCGTCGGCCTGCTGGCCTCCGTCTTCGCGTACGGCGGCCTGGAGACGGTGACGATCGCGGCGGCCGAGTCCGAGAACCCGGTCAAGAGCGTCGCGGGCGCGGTGCGCACCGCGATGTGGCGTATCGCCCTCTTCTACGTCGGCTCGATGCTGGTCGTGGTCACGCTCATCCCGTGGAACGACAAGTCCGTGGTCGAGGAGGGCCCGTATGTGGCCGTGCTCAACCACCTCGACATCCCCGCGGCCGGCGACATCATGAATGTGATCGTGCTGATCGCGCTGCTCTCCGCGATGAACGCCAACATCTACGGCGCCTCCCGGATGTCCTATTCCCTGGTCACCCGCGGCGAGGGCCCCGCCTTCCTGGGCCGGGTCACCGGCGGCGTGCCCCGCCTGACCGTGCTCGCCTCCTCCTTCTTCGGCTTCGTCGCGGTGCTGCTCAGCTACTGGTGGCCGGACACCATCTTCAAGTGGCTGCTCAACATGGTCGGCGCCGCGGTGCTGGTGGTCTGGGGCTTCATCGCCGCCGCCCAGCTGCGGATGCGGAGCCGCCTGCAGCGCGAGGCCCCGGAGAAGCTCGTCGTGAAGATGTGGCTCTTCCCGTATCTGACCTGGGTCGCGCTGGCCGCCACGGTCGGGGTGCTGGTGCTGATGCTGCGCGAGGCCGACACCCGCAGCCAGCTGTACGCCACGGCCGTGATGGCGATCGCCCTCGCCATCATCGGCTTCGTACGGCAGCGGGTGGCGGCGCGGCGGCAGCCGGGCTGATCAGGGCTGGGCTTGGGCCTCGGCCTGCCATTCGGCGAGCCACTCGCGGTTCTCGATGACGAACAGGTGCTCGGACCCGAGCACCTGTTCGCGGCGTTCGATGAGTTCCTGGAGCGTCGCGATGGCCTCGCCGTACTTGCCCAGCCCACGGGCGACCCGGGCAGTGAGGGACAGTACCGCCAGGGTCAGCGGGTGTTCCGGCCCTTGCAGACGGGTCCGGTCCGCCAGCGTTCGGCGGGCCACGGACTCCGCTTCCGCGTAGCGGCCGAGAACGCGCAGTCCTTCGCCGTAGCAGTGATGGGCCAGGACGGTGGTGAGGTGGTCGGGCGGGAGGAGCTGGGCACAGTCCTCGATGACCTGTGCCGCTTCGTCGAACTCTCTTGACCTGCCCAGCTGCGACAGGGGTTCGAGGGTCGACACTCGGCTGAAAAGCGTCTCCGCGGCATCCGCGCCCAATACCCGCCGTTGGCCGTCGACCGCGCTGCGGAACGACCGCACGGCCTCCTCGTTACGGCCCACCAGGTTCAGGGACAGCGCCAGGCCCAGATGGCTCCGCAGGGTCTCCGGGTGGTCCGGACCGAGGATCCTCTCGCGCGCGGCCAGTGTCTGCCGATGCACCGCCTCGGCGTCGGAGAAGTGTGCCAGGTAGTGGAGCGCCCAGGCCTCGGCGTCACGCGCGGCGAGAAAGACAGGGTGCTCCCTCCCCAGGCACCGCTCGGCGGTACCCGCGGCGTACCGAGCCTGTTTCAGGGCACCGGGGTGGTTCCCCGCGTGACGCATCAGCCGAGTGATGCGCACTGCCAGCCCGACCGGCTGTTCGCCTGGGGCCGTCCGCAGCAGCCGGGAGATGTGCGGGGCGAACAGTTCCCACCCCGTGGGAGTACCGGTGGGCACGGCTTCGTCCGGGGGCAGCGCCGCCTCCAGCAACCGGCCCGCCACCTCGGCCAGCGCCGCGCGTTGGGCGTCCGGAACCCCGGCGGCGACGCTGTCCAGCAGCACCCCATGAGCCTCCACACACCGACGCCCGTCCGCCTCGACCATTCCGATCAGCGAATGGTCGAGCAGTCCGCGCAGCGCCGGCTCGACCCGGTCCGCCGCGAGCGGCGGGTCGAGATGGCCGAAATTCACCTCACCCCGCGCCACCGGCATCAGTACGGACAGCGGCACCGGGTCCGCCGCCCAGCAGGACAGCAGCCGTAGCAGCGTCGTCGCCTCCGGCAGGCTCTGTCCGGCGAGGGCGTCCAGGGACAACTGCCAGGTGCGGCCG
Source organism: Streptomyces sp. NPDC059455 (assembly GCF_042750115.1). NCBI lineage: Bacteria > Bacillati > Actinomycetota > Actinomycetes > Kitasatosporales > Streptomycetaceae > Streptomyces > Streptomyces sp. NPDC059455. The sequence goes on along the minus strand of NZ_JBHYVB010000045.1, from coordinate 48,675 downwards.
ACGAGATGGCGGGACTGGCCGCTGCCGGTGCCCGCCGCGCCCCGGTCGACGAGTGCCGTCGAGTCCTCGCTCAGTTTCCGGTCGTACTCGTCCATGGACCACGATTCCAGAAGTTGATGCGACAGATGCGAGCCCGCAAGGGTCAGAGCCAGTGGCAGACAGCCCAGCCGTCGCGCCACCTTCTGCGCCGATTCGACGGTACCCGCGTCCGGGGCCAAGTCGCAGAGGACCTGTGCCGCGTCGGCCTCCGGCAGCACCCCGACGGGATGCCGCGCCGACCCGGTGCCACGCCACAGCGGTGACGTCGCGTGCCGCGTGGTCACCAGGACCGTGCCGAGCGGGCTGGTGCGCAGCCAGCCGCCCTCCTCCAGGACCGTCGGGTCGTCGGCGTTGTCCAGGACCAGCAGCCAGCGCTGGGCGGAGTGGTCCAGGTAGTGCCAGACCAGGTCGGCCGCCGCGCGCTGACCGCTGGCCGCTGCGGCCAGCTCTCCGGTGGTGGCGCCCCGGTCGCCCGCCACGGCGAGCATGCCGCCGCGCAGGGAGATCCGCTCGGAGGCGTTCACCCAGAGCCCGACGCGTCCGTGGTCCCTTACGGCTTCCGTGAAGAGCGCGTGCGCCACCGCCGTCTTGCCGCAGCCGCCCAGGCCGTGCAGGACGTGAACGTCGCCCCCGGGGCCGGTGACGGCCGCTCGCAGCCGCTCCATGAGATCGGCGCGGTCCCGCAGGATGCCCGGTGCCCGGCCGACGAGCGGCACCCTTACGGAGTCGGGGACCGACGCGCCCCGGGGCGGCCGGGCACCGACCGGCTGTGGTGCGAGAAGGGACCCCGTTCCGTCCCCGTAGTGGTGATGGTGCTCCTCGATGTACTGGTCGCCGCCGGTCTGGAAGACCCGGCCCTGGCCGGACGCGCGGCCGTCGATCGGCATGGGGCCGCTCACCGCTCGGTGATGTGCTGGTCGCGCCCGGCCTGGTAGACCCGGCCGCTGCCGGACGCCTCGGCCGTCATACGGATCTCGCCGACGGCGGGGCGCTGATCGGGGAGGCGGGGGCTCAACTCGTCGAGGATGCGGCGCAGTTCGTCCGCCACCTCCGGCTGGGCCATCAGCAGCCGACGCACCCGGCCCTGCCATTCGGCGGCCAGCTCCGCCTCGGACTCCGTGTCGCCCGTCTCACGTGCGAGCAGCAGATCGTCGCGGCTCGCCTCGAACTCCTCGCCGATGCCGTCGGCCCTGTTGGGCTGGAACCTCTGCCAGAGCGAGACCAGGCCGTCCCTCGCCGACTCCCAGGCAGTGGTGGCCATCAGCGTGACCATGGTGGTGCCCGCCGTCCTCGCGAGATCGGCGATCTGCGGATCCATGCCCTCCCCCTTCGAGCGACCTTTGATCATAGGGCCGCCGTTCTCCCCGCGCAGGGATCGGATCAAGCCACTACGGATGCATGTCACCGTAGGGCCCGGAAGCGCTCTTGCTGTTAGCCTGTACTTGCAAGTTAATTGCAATAAGCGGTCCGAAGGGCTTCGCATGGCCATCTACACACTTCCTGAACTTCCGTATGACTACTCGGAGCTGGCCCCGGTCATCAGCCCCGAGATCATCGAGCTGCACCACGACAAGCACCACGCCGCGTACGTCAAGGGTGCGAACGACACGATGGAGCAGCTCGCGGAGGCGCGGGACAAGGATCAGTGGGGCTCGATCAACGGGCTCGAGAAGAACTTGGCCTTCCATCTGTCCGGCCACATCCTGCACAGCATCTACTGGCACAACATGACCGGTGACGGCGGCGGCGAGCCGCTGGAGAGGGACGGGGTCGGGGAGCTGGCCGACGCCATCGCCGAGCACTTCGGCTCCTTCGCGGGCTTCAAGGCCCAGCTGTCCAAGGCCGCCGCCACCACCCAGGGCTCGGGCTGGGGCGTGCTGGCGTACGAGCCGGTCAGCGGGCGGCTGGTGGTCGAGCAGATCTACGACCACCAGGGGAACGTGGGGCAGGGCTCGGTGCCGATCCTGGTCTTCGACGCCTGGGAGCACGCCTTCTACCTGCAGTACAAGAACCAGAAGGTGGACTTCATCGAGGCCATGTGGAAGGTCGTCAACTGGCAGGATGTGGCGCGCCGTTACGCGGCCGCCAAGGAGCGCGCCCACAATCTGCTGCTGGCCCCGTAACCGTGGTCCGGAGCGCTCACCAGACCACCTGCCTGCGTGATCGTCTTCTCACCGAACACCGGGCAGGCGGAAAAAGGGGCCCGCCGGCGGGGCGGGGGAGCGCGGGGGGCGCGCTGTGGTTGCATCTCGAGAGGTGTGTCCCGCGCTCGTGTGGGGGGGGGTGTGTGAGACAGCCCC
>NZ_JBHYVB010000045.1:28866-46326 GCF_042750115.1 Streptomyces sp. NPDC059455 | reverse complement strand
AAACCGTGGCCCGGCCCCCACACCACACCACCTCCGTGCTTGAGCGTCTTCACACCCACCACGGGCCTGCGGCAAAACGGGCCCCCCGCGCGGCCCCCGCGCGCGGGGGCCCTGCTTTTTCTCGCATCAGGTGAGGGTCCAGCGCTGGTTGGGGCCGCTGTGGCAGCTCCACAGCACCAGCCGGGTGCCGTTTCCGGTGCCGTTGTCGTAGGCGTCCAGGCAGCGGCCGGACCCCTGGTGGACGAGGGTCCCGGAGGCGTTCACCGTCCATTTCTGGCCGGTGGCACCCGTGCAGTCGCCGATGACGACCTTCGTACCGTCGGCGGTGCCGTCCTTCTCGGCGCCCAGGCATTTGCTGCCGTAGACGGTCAGTTCATCGCGCGAGGTGCGCCGGAAGAGCTGGTTCTGGCCGCCGTGGCAGTCCCACAGCTGGGCCTGGGCGCCGTTGGTGATCGTGTTCTGGTCCAGATCGACGCAGCGCCCGGAGTCGGCGCCGACGATCTGGGCGCCGTCGGTGCCCGGGAGGTCCTGGACGCTGATGGCGTCCGGGCCCCCGCTCACGGTCACGGTGTTGGCGCCCTTGGCCAGCGAGAGCAGGACGGAGACGGTGCGGCGGGCGGTGGCGGAGCCGGTGGGCGGCAGGGCCAGTGTGGTCGCGTACTGGCCGCCGACGCGGAGGGTGGCGGTGCGCGGGGCGGTGCCGCCGTTCGCGTAGGTGATGTCGGCCAGTTTCAGCCCCGCCGTCTTGGCGGTGACGGTGAAGGAGCCGGTGGTGCTCTGGTACGCGGTGCCGGGGGCTTCCGTGCCCGAGACGGTCAGCAGCATGGCCTCCCCGGCCGGGACGGTGGCCGTGTAGCCGCCGCTGTGGGTGCCCACCGAGACGCGCTTCCAGACGTCACGTACGGAGGCGGCGGCGCCGGTCAGCCCGAGGTCGGTCCAGCGGGCGGTGATGGGCTTGGCGGCGGAGGTGCGGTTGAGCAGCAGCACGGCCCGCTTCCCGGTGCCGGACAACACCTTGGCGTACACCCGCAGCCCCGCGACGTCCTCGGCGACCTTCACGCCCTGCAGTCCGCGCGGGTCCTGGTCGACGGCGATGACCTCGGGGTTGGTGAGGGTGCCGACGGTCTCCCGCGTCATGGTGGTGAGGTCGTTCCCGGCGAGCAGCGGGGCGCCGGAGATCGCCCACAGGCTCATATGGGTGCGGTCGAGCGTGGCGTTGGAACCCTTCATGCCGACCATGAGCATGTCCGGGTCGTTGTAATAGCCGGTGTGCTGGGCGGTGGGGTGCAGGCCCTGGTCGAAGTTGGACAGCATCGCGGTGGCCGAGGGCGTCTGGCCCCAGTAGATGATGTCGGTGCTGGTACGCCACAGATCGCCCACGCCCGCGGCCCAGTTCCACGGCCGGCCCGAGCCCCATTCGCACAGTGACAGTACGAGGCGGCGGCCGGTGACGGCGGTCGCGGCCTTGTTCGCCTCGCTGAGCGCCCGGTAGGTGGCCTCCTGATCGAGCCCCTCGTCCTGGCCCCCGCACCAGTCGACCTTGACGTAGTCGAAGCCCCACTCCTGGAAGGCCCGCAGATCCTGCTCGTAGTGACCCTCGCTGCCGCTGCCCGGGGCGGGCGGGGTGCCCGGCGGGGTGGGGTAGAAGTAGCCGCAGCCGTTCTTGCCGGCGTCGGTGTAGATCCCGGCCTTGAGCCCCTTGCTGTGGATGTAGTCGGCGATGGCCTTCATCCCGCCGGGCCACTGCTTGGTGTCGACGGTGATGTCGCCCTCGCTGTCGCGGGTGCCCCACCACCAGCCCTCGTCGATGTTGACGTACTCGTACCCGGCCTCGGCCATGCCGGAGGACACCAGCGCGTCCACCTGGGCCTTGATCGTGCCGTAGTCGATCTGGCTGGCGAGGCTGTTCCAGGAGGCCCAGCCCATGGGCGCGGCGGGTACGTCGATCTGCGGGGCGGCGGCAAGGGTCTTTCCGGCGGCGGGCGCGGCATCGGCCGAGGGTGCCGCGTTGGCCGAGGGTGCCGCGTACGCGACGGTGCCCAACCCGGTGGCGGTCAGCAGAGCGGCCAGCAGCGCCCCGGCCAGGCGCCTGGGCCGTGGCCGTTCGGGGCGGGATAAGCGCGGTATGCGGCGGAGGCGGAGGCGGAGGCGGCGGCGAAGGACGAGACGCATCGGGAACCACTCACATTCGATATATCGAACTATGTTCGCGATATGGGCCGTAGCTGGTCTCCGAAGGATTCTGTGGACCCCGTCGGCCGGTGACAAGAGGTGTGCGTGGGGAAACTGTCCCCTGATGTCGCCCCGCCCCGAGGGAGTCCTTACCGTGCCCGCCCCGACGCCCACTGCGTCCTGCACACCCACGCGCGGCGACGGCGCAGCCCGATCCTGCGGATGTACTACCTGGACAAGGCGTGCGAGATCCAGACCACGGCCATGGCTGGTGGCGCGAAGCTCAGCACGCCGCCCCCGGACATCTGCGAGCTCACCGCCCGCCAGCTGTCGGGCGAGGACCACGGCTCCGACTTCAGGGACGACCAGGCGTACCCCCTCGCCCGGTCCGCCCTCCTCCGCCTGGTGGAGCGCATCGCGCCGGACCACCGGAACTGAGACCAGCGGATCAGGCCGAAAGCAGCCGCCACGACAGGGCCCCCGCGCGGTCGATTCGCGCGGGGGCCCGGGAGGGGCTCGCGGGGTTCAGCCGGCCGGTTCCGGCTCGCGTTCCCGGGTTCGGCGTAGTGCGCGGGCGGCCATCGGGCCGGCCAGGGCGATCAGGGACAGGCACAGGATCGCGGCGGAGAGCGGGCGGGTGAAGAAGATCGTCCAGTCGCCCTCGCTGAAGGCCATCGCGCGGCGGAACTGGGTTTCCGCCATCGGGCCCAGTACGGCGCCCAGGATCAGTGGGGCGACGGGATAGCCGGTGCGGCGCATGCCGAAGCCCAGGAGGCCGAAGAGCACCGCGATGCCGAGGTCGACCGCGTTCTGGGACAGGGCGTACACCCCCAGGGCGGCGAAGACCAGGATGCCCGCGGTGAGCAGCGGGCGGGGCAGCCGGAGGAGCTTCACCCACAGCGGGATCAGCGGCAGGTTGAGCACGAGCAGCATCACATTGCCGATGTAGAGGCTGGCGATCAGCGTCCAGACCAGCGCCGACTGGGTCTCGAACAGCTGGGGACCGGGCTGCACGTTGTACATCTGGAACGCGATCAGCAGCACACCGGCCGTCGCCGAGGTGGGGATGCCCAGCGTCAGCAGGGGCATCAGCACCCCGGAGAACGCGGCGTTGTTGGCGGCCTCGGGGCCGGCCACGCCCTCGATGGCGCCCTTGCCGAACTCCTTTTTGTGCCGGGACAGCCGCTTCTCCACGTTGTAGCTGAGGAACGTGGGGATCTCCGCGCCGCCCGCGGGCAGGGCGCCGATCGGCAGCCCGATCGCCGTACCCCGCAGCCACGGCTTCCAGGACCGCCGCCAGTCCTCCGGGCTCATCCCGATCCTGCCGCCCACCGGGAGCATCTGCTCCTCGGGCGCCCGTCGCATCCGGGCCGCGGTGTAGAGCGCCTCCCCGATCGCGAAGAGGCCGACGGCGACGGCCACGATCTGGACGCCGTCGTACAGCTCCGGCACCCCGAAGGTGTAGCGCGCCTGGCCGGTCAGGCTGTCGATGCCGACGAGCCCGATGGCCAGGCCCAGGAACAGGCTGCACAGCCCGCGCGCGGGGGCGTCGGCCACGACCGCGGTGACCGTGGCGAAGGCGAGGACCATCACCGCGAAGTACTCCGCGGGCTGGATCTTCTCGGCGATCTGGGCCATGGCCGGGCCCGCGAAGGTGATCCCCACGGTGGAGATCGTGCCCGCCACGAACGAGCCGATGGCGGCCGTGGCGAGCGCGGCCCCGGCGCGCCCGGAGCGGGCCATCGGATGGCCCTCCAGGGTGGTGGGGACCGACGCCGTCTCCCCGGGCACGTTCAGCAGGATGGCCGTGGTGGAGCCGCCGTACATCCCGCCGTAGTAGATGCCCGCGAAGAGCACCAGCGCGCCGGTGGGGTCGAAGACGAAGGTGAGCGGGAGCAGCAGCGCCACCGTGGTGGCGGGGCCCAGGCCGGGCAGCACGCCGACCAGCGAGCCGAGCGTGCAGCCCGCGAACGCCAGCAGCAGGTGCAGGGGGCTGAACGCGCTGCCGAAACCGCCCATGAGGTCGTTGAGGACATCCATGGTCAGAACGCCAATCGGACGATGCCGGGCGGCAGGTGGATGCCCAGCAGACGGTCGAAGAGGAAGTACACGGCCAGCGCGAGCACCAGGCCGATCAGGGCGTCACGGAGGATCCGGCGGCTGCCGAGCACCCGCGCGACCAGCGTGAAGAGCACGGCGGTCGACTGCCAGTAGCCGCAGGGGGCCAGCGCGAACAGATAGCCGACCAGCAGCGCCAGCAGGGCCGCCACCGGGCGCCACTCGGTCAGCCGGGCCTCCTCGCGCGCCTGCTCGGTCAGCGCCGGGTCGCTGCCGCGGAACGCCTGGACGACGGCGACCGAAGCCGCGACGCACAGCCCCACGCCGACCAACAGGGGGAACGCCCGGGGGCCCACGTCCTGGTCGATGGCCCCCTCGGGGATGGCGAACGCCCAGCCCAGCACGGCCACGCCCGCCGCGAGGAAGAGCAGCGCCGCTATCCGGGGGCTCCAGGGCCGCTCGTCGGGCGGGGGCGCCGTGCTGTCCGCGGCATCGTTCGCCGGGTTGCCCTCTGTGGGTTTCGCCGCGGCGTCCTGCGTCGGGCTCATCGCCTCGTCCCGCGCGCTCATGAGCCGAGTCCCACGGCCGTGAGCGCCTGGCCGACCTGGCGCTGCTGCTTGTCGATGAGGGCGCCGTACTTCTTCCCCGGCACCCACACGTCCTTCCAGTCGTTCTGCCGCAACGCCCGCTTCCAGCACGAAGTCCGGCGCATCCGGTCCACCACCCTCACGATCGCCCGCTGTTCGTCGTCGTTCAGCCCGGGCGGGGCCATGACCCCGCCGACGCTCACCACGGACTCGTCCCCGTAGCCGAGTGCGCCGAGGGTGGGAGCGTCGATGCCCTCGGGAGCCTTGTCGCCGCTGACCGCGAGGACCCGCAGCTTCCCGGCCTCGATCTGCGGCCGGACCTCCGTCAGCGTGGAGATGCCGACCTTCGAGGCCCCGCTCAGCAGCAGGTTGAGCACCTCCCCGCCGCCACCGGTGGGCACATAGGTGACCTTGCGCGCCGAGACGCCCTCGGCCTTGGCCAGGCCGGCCACCATGATGTGATCCGGGCCGCCCAGCGAACCGCCCACCCAGGACGTCCGCTTGGGGTCCTTCCGCATGGCGGCCAGCACCGAGCGCAGGTCGTGGAAGGGGGAGCGGGCGGGCACCACGATCGCGGAGGTGCTGACCGTGAGCCCCGCCACGGGGGTGAGCTCGGACAGCTTCACGGGGGAGTGGTTCTGGATGGCGCCGCCGATCATGGTCACCGTGTCCATGGTCATCAGCTGGTACGGATCGCCTTCCCGCCCCGCCATCCGGGCGAGCCCGATGGTGCCGCCCGCGCCCGGGGCGTTGGTGACCGTGACGTCCTCGTCGATGATCTCGCAGCTGGTGAGCGCGGAGCCGATGCCGCGCGCCCGCGAGTCCCAGCCGCCGCCGACGCTCCCGGGAGCGAGGATCGAAAGCCCCCGGGACGGGTAGTCGGCGACGGCGCCCGAGTCGTCCAGCGAACCGATGGTGCACGCACTGCTCACCGTGGCCACGAGGGCGACCACCACTGCCAGACGAGGGCCGTTCCTGAGGAGAGGAGGCATTGGGGACGCTCCAGGCGAGGGAGGGGAAGCCGAAGTGGGCTGGAGCTTGCGCCTCCGCCGGCGGCCCGTACAAGACGATTGACTCGAAGGCGTCAATGGCCGACGCTGCCCGGATGCCCGTCGTGATCGAGCTGGGGTCCGCCCCGGAGCACCGCATCAGCACCCGTCTGTCCCCGCTCGCCGAGCTGTGCGCCTGTCTGCACGCGCTGGACGGGCCACGCCACCATCCGGCCAGCAGGCGCTGGGTGGGTGCGGTCCTTCAGGGCGCGGACGAGCGGCTGCTGGAGCGGGCCGGCGAGTGGGCGCCGCTGTGGGGCGCCTTCCGCGCCCGCTATCTGCTGCCCCTCGCCCCGGGCCCGGAGCGCGAGCTGGAGGAGGAGCTGGCGGAGGTCGCGCGGCTGGACGAGGAGACGTTCACGACCATGACCGAGCAGGCGCTCGTCGGCAAGAACGGCCACGGCCCGGGGTCAGGGCACGGTCCGGGTTCCGGTCATGGCCTGGGTTCCGGTCATGGCCTGGGCTCCGGCCACGGCCTGGGCTCCGGGTCCCGGCGCGGCGGTCGCGCGCCGGAGCGCTTCCTGGCCCGGCTGCGGCAGCTCTCCGAGCGCCGGTTCGCCCTGGGGCTGCGGCTGCTGGCCGATCCGGCCGGTTTCCGGGACGGCCTCCTCGCCTTCCTGTCCGCCGTGGCCGAGGAGGTCTTCGAGGCGGAGTGGACGCGGCTGCGCCCCACCCTGGAGGCCGACGCCCGGGTGCGCTCCCATGAACACTCCCGCTACGGGGCCGCGGTGCTGGCCGGATTCCCCACCGCCCGTATGGAGCAGGACCCGCCCCGGGTGGTCTTCGACAAGCTCTACAACGCGCGGGCCAGCCTCGCCGACAGCCCCTGTCTGCTGGTGCCGTCGCTGCACATCAACCCGCATCTCGCGATCAAGCACTACCCCGGCTACCCGGTCGTGGTGCAGTACCCGGTGCGCGACGGGGCGGGTGCGGAGCCGACCGCCCTGGACGTGGTGATGCGCGGGCTGCGGGCGCTGGACGAGCCACTGCGTATCCGGATGTGCCGGGCGCTGCTGCGGCAGTCGATGACGACGACGGAGCTGGCCACCCAGTTCGAGATGACACCGCCGCAGATGTCGCGGCATCTGCGCAAGCTGCGGGAGGCCGGAATGGTGCACACCCACCGGGAGGGGGCGCGGGTGCACTACCAGCTGGACGAGGCGGCGGTGCGCAATCTCGGCGTCGACCTGCTCTCCGCGCTGCACCGCTGAGAAATATCGGCGGAGGTGTCGGCGGAGGTATCGGCGGGGGTATTGACGCTCAGGCGGCAATCATCTTGAGCGCGCGCCGACCGTTGCGGATCGTGGCGGCACCCGCGACGGCAGAAGGAAGCGATACGTGACCACCCCCCGCGTCAAGACCACCAAGGCGTTCTACCGCACCGGCTCCACCACCTGGTTCGCCTCCCGGCACGACCAGCGGTTCTCGTACGGCCTGCATATCCCGTCCGTCCACGAGACCACCGACACCCCGCTGCCGCTCATGGTGATCCAGCACGGCACCGGGCGCACCGCGTCCCAGTACCGGGACGCGATGGCCGAGTTCTCCGAGCGGCACGGCTGTGTCGTGCTCACCCCGATGTTCCCGGCGGGCATCGACGACCCGGAGGACCTGCACAACTTCAAGTTCATCGAGTACCGCGGCATCCGCTACGACGAGCGGCTGCTCGAGATCGTGGCCGAGGCGGGGGAGCGGTTCCACATCGACACCGAGCGCTTTCTGCTGCAGGGCTTCTCGGGCGGCGGGCAGTTCGCGCACCGCTTCCTGTATCTGCACCCCGACCGGCTGTGCGGAGTGTCCATCGGCGCGCCCGGCCGGGTCACGCTGATCGACCCGGACCGCGAGTGGTGGCTGGGTACGAAGGGGTTCGAGCAGCGCTTCGGGGCGCCGCTGCGGCTGGAGGACATCCGTAAGGTGCCCGTGCACATGGTGGTCGGGGCGGAGGACACCGAGACCTGGGAGATCAACAACCCCGGCGACTCCAACTGGATGGACGGCGCCGACGCCGTCGGGCGCACCCGCGTGGAGCGCATCACCGCGCTGCGGGACAACTACACCGAGCTGGGCATCGACGTCACCCTCGACATCGTGCCCGGGGTCGGGCACCGGGGGATGGGGGTGCTGGACGCGGTCCGGCGCTTCGCGGAGCGGGTCCTTCCGCGCGTCGTCTGAGCCCTGTGGGCCCGATGCGCCCACAGCCACGGCGGTGCCCCCCGGGCGGCAACATGGCGGTGCCCCCGGGCAGCGATATGGCTGTGCCCCCGGGTGGCGATACATCGGCCGCCACCCAGGGGCACAGGGGAATCAGAATCAGCGGAGCGCGTTCCTACGGGGCCGCCCGCTCCTTGGGGGCGGGGTCCGAGGAGGCGGCCGGGGCGCTGGAGCGGCCGGCGGTGATGCGGTCCTTGACCAGGGCGAGGGCCACCACGAGCACGGCCACCAGCGCGGAGAGGATCACCTGCTCGCGCCCGTCCTTGTCGGTGAGCATATAGACCAGGACGAACGAGATCATCGCGATCGTCGCCCAGGTCAGATACGGGAAGAGCCACATCCGGACGATCAGCTTCTCGGGGTTCTCGCGCAGGATCATCCCGCGCATCCGCAGCTGGCTGAAGCAGATCACCAGCCATACGAAGAGCGCGACCGCACCCGAGGAGTTCAGCAGGAAGGTGAAGACGGTGTCCGGCCACTGGTAGTTGAACCACACCGCGACGAAGCCGAAGACGACCGAGCCGAGGATCGCGGCCGCCGGCACACCGCGGGCGTTGGTGCGGGCGAAGGCGGCCGGGGCGTCGCCGCGCTGGCCGAGCGAGAAGGCCATGCGGGAGGCGGTGTAGAGACCGGAGTTCAGACACGAGAGCACGGCGGTCAGCACGATCACGTTCATGATGTCGCCGGCGTGCGGTATGCCGACCGAGTCGAGCGCCGCGACATAGCTGCCCTTGTCGGCGATCGCCTTGGAGTCCCAGGGCAGCAGGGTGACCACGACGAAGATCGAGCCCAGGTAGAAGACCGCGATACGCCAGATCACGCTGTTGGTGGCCTTGGTGACCGCCCGCTGCGGGTTCTCGGACTCACCGGCCGCGAGGGTGACGATCTCGCTGCCCATGAAGGAGAACACCACCAGCAGCACACCGGTGAGGATGGCGCCCGGCCCGTTCGGCAGGAAGCCGCCGTGGTCGGTGAGGTGGGCCAGGCCCGCGCCCTCGTTGTCCGAATGCGGCAGCAGCCCGAACACCGCGAGCCCGCCGACCACGATGAACGCGGCGATCGCCACGACCTTGATCCCGGCGAACCAGAACTCGAACTCACCGTAGGAGCCGACCGAGACCAGGTTGGTCGCGGTGAGCACCACCATCACGATCAGGGCCCAGCCCCACTGCGGGACGGCCGGCCACCAGCCCTCCAGGATCTTGGCGCCGGCGGTGGCCTCGACCGCCAGCACCACGACCCAGAAGAACCAGTACAGCCAGCCGATGGAGAAACCGGCCCAGCGGCCGAGCGCCCGGTCGGCGTAGGCGGAGAAGGAGCCGGAGGTGGGATTGGCGGCGGACATCTCGCCGAGCATCCGCATGACGAAGACGACCATGAGGCCGACCAGCGCATACGAGACGAGAATGCCGGGGCCGGCCTTGGCGATGCCCGCGCTGGAGCCGACGAAGAGGCCGGCGCCGATCACGCCGCCGATCGCGATCATCGAAAGATGGCGGTTCTTGAGTCCCGCCTTGAGGCCGTCGGGTGAGCCCGGGTCGCCGGGGGGCCGCTGCTGCTCCGGCGTGGTCGCAGGTTGTGCGCTCATGTGCTCGATTCCTTTGCTCTCGCGTTACGAGCGACGCCAGTGAATCTCAGGAGGTCGGCCAGTTGAACCTTTGAATCCAGATTGTTACTTGAGGTTTTCATGAGGTTCTTTGGCATTACAGGGATTTACGCGATGCCTACCCTGGGCGGCGAGGGCCACACGGCCATGACACACTCGGCACATGCGCGTGTACCTCGGCTCCGACCATGCCGGTTTCGAACTCAAGAACCACCTCGTTGAGTGGCTCAAGGCGGCCGGCCATGAGCCCGTCGACTGCGGCCCGCACATCTACGACGCCCAGGACGACTACCCGCCGTTCTGTCTGCGCGCCGCGGAGCGGACCGCCGCCGACCCGCAGGGCCTCGGCATCGTCATCGGCGGATCCGGCAATGGTGAGCAGATCGCGGCGAACAAGGTCAAGGGGGTGCGCGCGGCGCTGGCCTGGAGCGAGGAGACCGCGGCCCTCGGCCGTGAGCACAACAACGCCAATGTCATCAGCGTCGGCGCCCGGATGCACACCCGGGACGAGGCCACCAAGTTTGTCGAGATTTTCCTTAACACCCCGTACTCGGGCGAGGAGCGGCACACCCGCCGTATCGAGATGCTCACGGGATACGAGGCCACCGGCGAACTGCCGCCCATTCCGGCTCACCATCCGCAAGGCGACTGATGCCCGAAGGGCACACCATCCACCGGCTGGCCGCCGATCACCTCGAGATCTTCGGCGGCCGGCCCGTCCGGGCCACCAGCCCACAGGGGAAGTTCGCCGACGGCGCCGGGCTGATCGACGGCCAGCGGCTGCACCACGCCGAGGCGCACGGCAAGCACCTCTTCCTGGACTTCGCGGCCACCGGCTGGGTCCATGTCCACCTGGGGCTCTTCGGTACGTACGCCTTCGGCCCGGTCCCCGCCCCGCCGCCCACCGACACCGTCCGGCTGCGGCTGGCCAACCCCGAGGGGTACGCGGATCTGCGCGGCCCGACCGCCTGTGCGCTGATCACCGACGGCGAGAAGCAGGTGATCCACGACCGGCTGGGCCCCGATCCGCTGCGCCCGGCGGACGACGGCGAGCGGGCCTGGGCCCGGATCTCCCGCAGCCGGGTCAGCGTGGCCGCGCTGCTCATGGACCAGAAGGTGATCTCCGGGGTCGGGAACGTCTACCGTGCCGAGGTGCTCTTCCGGCACGGGATCGACCCCTACCGGCCCGGCCGCGCGCTGACCCGCGCCGAATGGGACGCGATATGGGCCGATCTGGTGGCGCTGATGCGCGAGGGGGTGCGGAACAACCGGATCGATACGGTCCGCCCCGAGCACACCCCCGAGGCGATGGGCCGCCCGCCGCGCGTGGACGACCACGGCGGTGAGGTCTATGTCTACCGGCGCGCCGGACAGCCCTGCCACATCTGTGGTGGTGAGATCCGCACCGCCGATCTCGTCGCCCGCAATCTCTTCTGGTGCCCCGACTGCCAGAGAGCCTGAGCTCTCAGAAGCCGTGGGGCAGCCACGGGGCGACCGGGGACGCGAACGCGGTCGTGGCCTCCGTAAGGGCGCCCTGACGGGCCTCCTGGACGCGCCCCGCACCCGCCAGCGCGGTCAGTGAGACGCCGCCGAGATACGCCGCTCCCAGGTCCCGCACGCCCAGCCGGAGATCGGGGGCGTCGTCCGTGCGCTCGCAGGAGGCGCCCTTGGCGTCGCCGCTCAGCCGCCAGCGCCCCTCGTTCCAGGGGCAGAAGGGGTCCGTGACCTCCAGGACGGTCTCCACGGGCGTCGTGTACGTCCGCGCCTCGAGCGCGGCCCCCACGTCCACCAGGCGGACGAACAGCGAGTCGCGCAGCCTTACGGCGCACCGCCGGATGTCCGAGACCATGAGCTGCCAGGGATCGTCGACCGGGCGGGGGCCGGTCCGGATCACCGAGGTCAGGTCGAGGTCGAAGAGGAAGCGCCACAGCGCCGCGTAGGACGCCGGGTCCAGGGCCTCCAGGTCGCGCAGGACGACCGCGCCCTTCGGCCCGTCCAGATCCCAGCGGGGCTTGACCGCGAACCGCGCATAGCCGCTGACCTCACCGCCCGACTCGGCCAGCACACAGCGCAGCGGGGACGCCCCCTCGCGGTCGCCCGGCGGGTCCAGCAGCGGCACCCGCTCCCAGCCGGGGGCCCGCTCCAGCATGCCCGGCCGGGTACGCACCCGCCGGGCGTAGACGGCCTCGCACGCCTCGACGGCGGACTCCAGGGGCACGGCGCGCAGCCGTACGTCGTCTACGCCTTCGGGGGCGGTCAGCCGCACCTGGGTGGTGTCGATCTCGGCGTAGGCAGTCTGCGTGGCCGCGCCATAGCCGAACCGTCCGTAGATGTCCGGTTCCGACGCGGTCAGAACGGCCAGCGGCTCATCGCCCGCCGCGCGGATGTCGTCCAACTGCCGCCGCATCATGGCCCGGAGCACCCCGCGCCGCCGGTGCGTGGCCTGCACGCTCACCATCGTGACCCCGGCCGCCGGTACGACCCCGCCGCCCGGGACCGACAGCCGGAAGCTGAACAGCCCCGCCGTGCCGACGATGTCGGCGCCGTCCCAGGCACCGATCGAGCGCTCGCATTCGGTCAACTCCCGCCAGAGCGCGGATTCCTCCGGCGCTTCGGGAACTCCTCCGAATCCGAGTACCAGTTTTCCGTACCAATCATCCCAAATCGTTGGGTCGAGCACGCGCAGCTCAGTCCTCATATTCCCATCCCTAGCAGCCGTTTCCCGTACACGCGAACGAATTTCGCTTACGATTGCCCCCTGGCTGGGTGGTTCAACGCGCCACGAATCGACGCGCGTCCGAACGGGTGGGTAGGGTCCCGATGCAATGACTGGCGGCGTGGACACTCCGTGGGCCCGGATGCGCAGAGTTCTGCACCGGGCTCGCACAGGCGTGCGCAAAGCCGGAGTGGACTACTTCCGGGGTGAGGGCTCCGACCGGCTCGCCCTGACCGCGCTGCTCCTCGGCGTCCCCGCCATCGCCGGAGGCACCATCGCCCAGCCCGACTGGTGCTCCCCGTCCGCCCTCGTCCTGCCCATCGTCGCGGGCGGGCTGCTGCTGCGCCCCGCCAGCCTGCTCGCCCTGTACGCGGCGGCCGCCACGGCACTGATCGTGGAGTCCGCCGTACTCGGCCCGTACACCGAGGAGGACGCCTCCTCCCGGGTCACCCCCGGCACCATCCTGGTCGTCGCCGCTGTCGGCTTCTTCGGCCTGCTGATCGCTCAGTTCCGCAGCCGCGTCGGGGTGCCCTGGCGGCGCGGCGGCACCATGCTCTTCGACTTGCGCGAGCGCATCCGCGTCCAGAGCAAGCTGCCCAACCTGCCGCGCGGCTGGCACCGCGAGATGGCGCTGCGCCCGGCCGGCGGACAGTCCTTCTCCGGTGACTTCGTCGTGGCCGCCCGCACCGGCGGCGGCCGCACCCTCGAGGTCGTCCTCACCGACGTCTCCGGCAAGGGCATGGACGCCGCCTCGCGCGCCCTGCTGCTCTCCGGCGCCTTCGGCGGCCTCCTCGGCTCCCTGCCGCCGCACGGCTTCCTCCCGGCCGCCAACGGCTATCTCCTGCGCCAGGACTGGGACGAGGGCTTCGCGACCTCCATCCATCTCGTCCTCGACCTCGACAGCGGCGACTTCGAGCTCTTCTCCGCCGGACATCTGCCCGCGCTCCAGCTGAGCGCGGGCACCGGCAGGTGGGAGGAGAAGTCCGCCGACGGCCCGCTGCTCGGCGTCTACGACGGTGCCCAGTTCGACCCCACCAAGGGGACCCTGCGGCCCGGCGACGTCCTGATGCTCTTCACCGACGGCCTCGTGGAGACCGCCGACCGGGACATCAGCGAGGGCATCGACCGCCTCACCGGCGAGGCGGACCGCTATGTCGGCTCCGGCTTCCACGGCGCGGCCTGGCATCTGATCGAGACGGTCGCGAAGGACGTCAACGACGACCGGGCCCTGCTGCTGATCTGCCGCCAGTAAGGGCGCCTCGCGGGCACCAGTAAGGGCGCCTCACGGGCACCAGTAAGGCGCCTCGCGGCCGCCGGTAGGGGCGTCACGGCCGCCGATAGCGGCGCTTCGCGGCCAACCGGTAGGGGCGCCTCTCCGCAGCCAGTACGGCCGCCTTACGGCCCGCCGGACTGCCCCGCGGCGCCTTACGGCCCGACCGGCCCGCCCGGCGGGGGTTAGCCCCACCCCGGATACGCCGGTGGCCGTCATGGCTGCCGAGGGGCAGTGATCCGTACGTTCGAGGGGAATCGGGCGAACTCCTCGGAAGGGTCACCACCATGGGGCTGCGCAAGCGGCGACAGACAGCGTCGGCACCGGTGCCGCACCACGCCCATGCCATCGAACTCCACGGCGTCCAGCGCCGCTACGGCCGGGGCCGCACCGCCGTCCACGCCCTGCGCGGCATCGACCTGGCCCTTCCGCACGGCAGCTTCACCGCCGTCATGGGCCCCTCCGGCTGCGGCAAATCGACATTCCTGCAGTGCGCCGCCGGGCTCGACCGGCCGACCGCCGGGACCGTCAAACTCGGCGGCACCGAAATCACCGGAATGAGTGAGAACAAGCTCACCGCGTTGCGCCGCGCCCGCCTCGGGTTCGTCTTCCAATCCTTCAACCTCCTCCCCTCCCTGACCGTCGAGCAGAACGTGCTGCTCCCCATGCGGCTCGCGGGCGCCCGCCCCGACCGCCACCGGGCCCATGAGGTGCTCGCCGAGGTCGGCCTGGGGGACCAGGCCAGGCGGCGGCCCGGTGAGCTCTCCGGCGGCCAGCAGCAGCGGGTGGCCATCGCCCGCGCCCTCGTGACCCGCCCCGACGTGGTCTTCGCCGACGAGCCGACCGGCGCCCTGGACACCAACACCGCCGCCGAGGTGCTCACCCTCCTGCGGCAGGCCGTGGACACGCTGGGCGCGACCGTCGTGATGGTCACCCACGACCCGGTCGCCGCGAGCTACGCCGACCGCGTGCTGTTCCTCGCCGACGGCGCGATCGCCGACCGGCTCCTCCGCTCCCCGGCGCACGAGATCGCCGAGCGGATGACCCGCCTCACCGCCCGCACCCCGGCCCTCGCGGGCGCCTGGGCCGCGGAGGGGGCCCGATGAGGCCGCTCACCAACGGGCTGGCCCGCGCCGCCGTCCGTTTCAAGCCGTCCGCCTTCGCGGGCACCTTCGTCGCCCTGGCCATGGCCGCGGCGATCGTCTCCGCGTGCGGCATCCTGCTGGAGACCGGGCTACGGGCCTCCGTACCGCCACGGCGCTACGCGAGCGCCCCGGTCGTGATCGCCGCCGACCAGCGGGTGCACTACGTCATCGGCCATGGCGACGGCCGCTCGGACGAATCCGAGCAGGTTCCCGACCGGGCCCGGCTCGACGTCTCCCTGGTGGCCACCGCCGCCCGCACCCCCGGGGCCGCGGCCGCGGCCCCGGACGTGACCTTCCCCCTGCGCACCGTCCATGGGGCGCTCACCGGCCACGGCTGGGGCGCTGCGACCTTCACGGGGGTGGCGCTCGCCTCGGGGGCCGCGCCCCGCGAGGACGAGGCCGTGCTCAGCCCCGGGGCCGCCCGTGCGGCGGGGACCGGCGTCGGCGGCCGGATCACGGTGACCGCGCCGGACGGCCGCCACACCTTCCGGGTCTCCGGTGTGACCCGTAAGGCGGGCGGCGCGGACGGTGACGGCCTTACGGCGTGGTTCACCGACCGCCGGGCCCGTGCGCTGAGCGGCCACCCCACCACCGTGGACGCGGTCCTCGTCCGCCCCCGCCCCGGCACCGGCACCGAACGGCTGGCCGGACACCTGGAGCGGACCGTGAAGGGCGCGGCGCACTCCCCTCGTGTGCACACCGGCGGCGGGCGCGGCGCCATCGAGGAGCCCTCACTCGCGAACGCCAAGGAGATGCTCATCGCGCTCGGCGGCTCCTTCGGCGGTATCGCGACCGCCGTGGCCGTCTTCACCACCGCGGGCACCGTCGCCCTCTCCGTGGGCCAGCGCGGCCGCGAGATGGCCCTGCTGCGGGCGATCGGCGCCACCCCGCGCCAGATCCGCCGCTCGGTCGCGGCCGAGGCGCTGCTGGTCGCCCCGCTCGCGGGCGCGGTCGGCCTGCTGCCCGGATGCGCGCTCGCCCGCTGGTGGTTCGGGCAGCTCGAGGAGAAGGGAGCCATCCCCGGCCCCGTGGAGCTCGCCATCTCCTGGATCCCGCTCCTCGTCGCCGTCGGCGCGGGCCTCCTCACCTCGCTCCTGGCGGGCCTGATGGCCGCCCGCCGCCCCGCGCGGATCCCGCCCGGGCGGGCGCTCGGCGAGGCGGCCGTGGAGCGGCTGCGGCCCGGTGTGATCCGTACGGTCCTCGGCGTCGCGGCCCTGGTCGGCGGCATCATCATGACCGGCGTCGCCGCCTCCGCCTCCGGCGACGACGCGGCCAACGCCGCCCTCGGGGTCGTGATGCTCTTCATGCTCGCCGTGGGCCTCCTCGGCCCGGTCATCGCCCGCCTGTGCGCCTGGCTGATCGGCCTGCCGCTGCGCGCCGGACCGGCGCCGGCCCATCTGGCCTCGGCCAACAGCCGGGCCAACGCCCGCCGCCTGGCCTCGGCGATCACACCGATCGTGCTGGCCATGGCCTTCGCCTCGACCCTCGTCTTCATGCACACCAGCGAGGACCACACGGGCGCCCGCCAGCGGCGGGCGGGCATCGTGGCCGACCAGGTGATCTCCGCCCCGGAGGGGCTGTCGTCCGGTACGGCGGCCCGCGCCGCTTCCGTACGGGGCGTGGCCGCGTCCGTGGGGCTGCTGCGCACCGGGGTGCTGGTCCCGGTGGGCTCGAGCGACGGCCGCTGGCTGCGGACCGCGTCGGCGCAGGGCGTCTCCGGGAGCGGCCGCGACCTGGCGGCCGTACAGGACCTCGACGTCCGTAAGGGGCGCCTGGACGCCCTGGGACCGGGCCGGGTGGCCGTGGACGGGCTGCTGGCGAAGGCGGCCCATGCCCGGGTCGGCCACCGGCTCGCCCTCCACCTCCCGGACGGTACGACGATCTCGCCCACCGTGGTCGCGATCTACGGGCGCGGGCTGGGGATCGCCGAGCTCACCCTCCCCCGTACGGCGCTGTCCGGCCATGTGACGTCGTCGTTCGACAGCGATGTGCTGGTACGGGACGCCCAGGGCGCCGACCGTAAGGCCGTCGCCGCCGCGCTCGGCAGACGGCTCGGCGAGGACGTCACCGACCGGGACGGCTATGCGGCGGCCCAGGACGAGGAGCGGAAGCTGAACGCTTGGGCCAACACCGTCATGGCGGGCGTCCTCGGCGGCTTCGCCGCCGTCGCCGCCGTCAACACCCTGGTGATGACCGTGCTGGACCGCCGCCGCGAGCTGGGCATGCTGCGGCTGATCGGCTCCACCCGGCGGCAGGTGCTCGGGATGGTGCGCTGGGAGGCGCTGCTGGTGGCCACGGCGGGCATCGGCCTGGGTACCGCGATCGCCCTGGCCACGCTCGTGCCGATGATGCGCGGCCTGACCGGCGAGGGCCCGTACGTCCCGCCGCTGACCTACGCGGGCTTCGCGGGCACCGCCGTGGTGCTGGGCCTGGCGGCGACGGCGCTCCCGGCCCGAGCGGCGCTGCGCCGCACGACGCCGAAGCCGTGAGCCGTAAGCCTTGAGCCGTGGATGAGCCGTGGATGAGCCGTGGATGAGCCGAGAAAGGGGGGGGCCCGGGGGGTTGGACGGCGCCCCCCTGGCCCGGGGGGGGGGCGTGGGGCGCGATCCCCCCTCTGCTGTAAAACAATCCGACCCCCCCCCCTCG
>NZ_JBHYVB010000045.1:21487-28856 GCF_042750115.1 Streptomyces sp. NPDC059455 | reverse complement strand
TATGGGTCGGCGGGTAAAGTTTTTATTACGCCACTGGCCGGCCGCGGTGTATGCGCGGTCGTTCCGCCGTGGACCCCCCGACAAGGGGGGGCCCGGTGGGGATCCACGGGCCAGCCCTTCGCGTCGTGGCGGCCGTTGGCGCGCTAGCCCGTCGTCGTACGGCTGCGGGCCTGTTCGGCGGGGTCCTTACGGAAGGCCCAGGCCATCCTCGGCTCCATGGCGAAGCGGAAGGCGCGCTGGACGGGAGGCGTGCACAGCGCGGTGACCACGGTGGCGGCGATGATCGTGACCGCGATCTCTCCCAGCGGCTTGTGCAGCCACTCGTACTTGTCGAACCAGCCCCAGAACCGGGAGCCCTTGGCCAGGAAGCCGTGCAGCAGATAGCCGTACAGCGTTCCGGCGCCCAGCACCGTGAACCACATGTGGCGCCGCGGCACCCAGGCGAAGAAGCAGCTGACGAGCACGACCGAGCAGCCGAAGAGGGCGAGCGTCATCACCGGACCGGTCCACGGCGGCGCGCCCAGCTCCTGGACGCTGTCGCGGTGGTAGAACCACGCCGAGCTCATCCGCGGTGCCGCCCAGTAGGCGAACACGAAGGCACACGCGAAGATCGGCACCGATGCGATCCGTACCGAGCGGCGGCGGATCATCTGGAAGTGCTCGGGCTTCATGCACAGGCCGAGGATGAAGAACGGCAGGAACTGCAGCAGCCGCTGCATGTCCAAGTCGTCGCCGATGTCGGGCGAGACGGCCGCGAGCGTGGCGACGGCGAGCGCGAGCGGGATCGGCCAGCGCACCAGCTTCCAGATCGGAGTGGTCAGCCGCCATACGAACAGCGAGACCAGGAACCAGGTGAGGTACCAGGGATCCAGCAGGCTGAAGTCGTATGTCGGGTCGTCGTCCGCCCAGCGCTTGAACAGCGTGTACGCGACCTCGAAGAGCACATAGGGCACCGCGATGCCGGTGATCAGGCGCTTGAGCCGGTCCGGCCGCATGTCGAAGCTGCGCGAGAAGTAGCCGGAGATCACGATGAAGGCCGGCATGTGGAAGGTGTACACGACCATGTACAGCGCTTCCGCGGTGCGGCTGGTGTCGGTGAGCGGCTCCCAGGAGTGGGCCATCGCGACCAGCACGATCGCGAGGTACTTCGCGTTGTCGAAGAACGCGTCCCGCTGTTTGGGCTGCTGCCCGGCGGGGGAGGCGCGGGTGGTCGCCTGCTGCCCTGGTTCTTCGGCCCGTGGCGAGGGGGGAGTGGGCGCCGCCTCCTGGGGGAGCGGGGTCCGCTGATAACCGTGCGGGCGCAGGGAGTTGGTCACAGGCCCTCCCACCAGGAACTGGGGGAGACCACCCGGGACCTCACTGCGCGTGGGGGAGTCATGGCAGCGTGAAACATCTGAGGCACGATAGCGCCGAAACCTGTATTGCGTAAAACCTCGTTCAGTTTGCTTTCCGTTCATAGTCTTCACGCCGCGGCCGATAGTCGACCCCGGTAAGTCGACCGAGGAGTCGACAAAGCGATGCGATCATTCGATATCCGGGCGCAGACTGTCCGTTCTGATGTCTTTCATCCCACTTAATTGGGGCATATGCCCCGCAGGAGGCTCTGGCGGAATGTCTGATTCATTGATGTTTTGTCACCCTGCCGAGTGACCGCCGAGTGAATTCCGAATTCCCGCCCGAGGTCATCCGGGGTGATCGGAATTTATCGGTCGGGCGGCTCGCCGAGTTGTGGGGAGTGTCACCCGTAACCCTTTGAATGAACGCTTACCGGACGGGTACCGGAGGGGCGGGCACCGTGTGCACATGTGACCGTTTATCGCTCCACCCCACTGCTGAGCGGCGGGAGTTGATGGCACGATGGTGGCTGCGGGGGTGTGCGGGGTCGCGTGCTTCCGGGGCCTGTGAGACGTGTGCGACCGAGGGTGGGATGTTGTGGCCATTTCCCTGTCATTGGTACTGCTGGTGGGCATCATCCTGGTGTTCATGATCCGTAATGGCCGGATCAAGTGGGGACCGGCCCTGGTCGCGATCCTCTTCGGGTTCCTGCTCGCCTCGTCCAATATCGCGCCGGACATCCAGAAGTTCCTCGACTCGGCCGCCGAGGCCATCGCCGACATCAACCCCTGATCGCCGACCCCTGGTATCGACTCCCGAGGCATCCGTCCCCGCGTCCCGGGGGGCGGATGCCCGGACGCGCGAGTGTGCGCAAAAGCGAACGGCCCGGCTCGGGGCACTCCCCGGGCCGGGCCGAAAGCTATGGAGCGGGCGACGGGAATCGAACCCGCGTAGCCAGTTTGGAAGACTGGGGCTCTACCATTGAGCTACGCCCGCACACGCCGCGTACACGGATGCACCGGTCTCCCGGACACCTCCGCCCAGGCATGATCGCCCGGATCGCGGCACGGCATGCATCGTAGCGGTTCCCGACCGTTCCCCGCACACCCTTGCCCACCAGTCGAATAACCGGCAGCCGGGGCGTCCGCGGGCATGTACCCTACGTGTCGCACCGACGGGGTGTGGCGCAGCTTGGTAGCGCGTCCGCTTTGGGAGCGGAAGGTCGTCGGTTCGAATCCGGCCACCCCGACCATCCACAGGCGTCAAGATCGCGTTGTGGGGCCCGTCATGCTTGCGGTTACTATGCAAGCTGCGTGTCTGTGTCTTTTTAACCGGACGCGAATCCGCTGCGACGCGACAGCGCACCGCAGCTGAACACCACACGTCAGCCCCCAAGGAGACCGAAACCGTGAAGAGCGCCGTGGAGAACCTGAACCCGACCCGGGTTCGGCTCACTGTCGAGGTGCCCTTCGAGGAGCTCAAGCCCAGCCTCGACGCGGCGTACAAGAAGATCAACCAGCAGGTCACGGTGCCTGGGTTCCGTAAGGGCAAGATCCCGGCCCGCATCATCGACCAGCGGTTCGGTCGTGGCGCCGTGCTGGAGGAGGCCGTCAACGAGGCGCTCCCGAAGTTCTACACCGACGCGGTCAATGAGGGTGAGCTGAACCCGCTCGGCCAGCCCGAGGTCGACATCACCGAGCTCAAGGACAACGAGCTGCTGACCTTCACCGCCGAGGTGGACATCCGCCCGGCGATCGAGATCCCGGACTACTCCGGCATCGAGGTCACCGTCGACTCCGTCGAGGTCTCGGACGAGGACCTCGACAAGTCCGTCGAGCAGCTGCGGGAGCGCTTCGCCACCACCAGCCCGGTGGAGCGCGCCGCCGCCGAGGGCGACATCGTCGTGATCGACCTGGAGGCCAAGGTCGACGGCGAGGTCCTGGAGGACGGCGTCGCCACCGGCGTCACCTACACCATCGGCTCGGGCGAGCTGCTGGACGGCATCGACGAGGCCGTAACCGGCCTGGAGGCGGGCGGCGAGGCCACCTTCACCTCCGAGCTCAAGGGCGGCTCCGCCCAGGGCAAGGAGGCCGCGGTCTCGGTCAAGGTCTCCGAGGTCAAGGCCCGTGAGCTGCCCGAGCTCGACGATGACTTCGCCCAGCTGGCCAGCGAGTTCGACACCCTCGAGGAGCTGCGCGGCGACAGCCGTAAGCGCCTGGAGCGGTCGAAGAAGTTCGAGCAGGCCACCCAGGCCCAGGAGAAGGTGCTGGACGCCCTGCTGGAGCTGGTCGAGGTGCCGATCCCGGAGAAGCTCCTCCAGGAGGAGATCAACACCCGTAAGCACAACCTCGAGCACCACCAGCTCGCCCAGATGGGCATGAACCTCGACTCGTACCTGCAGATGCAGGAGAAGACCGCCGAGGAGTTCGACGCCGAGCTCAAGGAGCAGGCCGAGAAGGGCATCCGGACCCAGTTCGTCCTCGACGAGCTGGTCAACAAGGAGCAGCTGTCCGTCGGCCAGGAGGAGCTCACCGAGCACCTCATGCGCCGTGCGCAGTCCTCCGGCATGAGCCCGGACCAGTTCGCCCAGGCCGTCGTCGAGGGCGGCCAGGTGCCGATGCTCGTCGGCGAGGTCGCCCGCGGCAAGGCGCTGGCCGTGGTGGTCGAGGCCGCCAAGGTCGTCGACGACAAGGGCGAGACCGTCGACCTGGACGACGAGGAGGACGAGACCGGCGAGACGGTCGAGGCCACCTCCGAGACCGCCGAGGAGCCCGCCGCGGCCGAGGCGGAGGCCGCCGAGGCGCCCGCGGAGTCCGAGGAGAAGCAGGACAAGACCGAGAGCTGATCCCGGTCCGCTCCACAGCCCGTACGAACGGGCCCGAACGTCTGCACGCGTCCGGGCCCGTTCGTGTTCCGCGACGCCGGTCCGGCGCCGGGACATGCGCTCAGAGCGAACAGTTCCTGATGCGGGATGGCGCCCGCCGACCAGCGCGTTAGGGTCCGTAGATACGAGGGCAGGGGAGTCTCGCGAGCCCGCCGGCAGATCGGCGGCCAGGCCCCACACCCCAGAAGAAGACGCTGAGACGGCCAGTCAGCCGTCAGAGACGAGCAGGTGGATACGTGACGAATACGATGCCTTCCGCCGCCGGCGAGCCGACCGTCGGTGGCCTCGGCGACCAGGTCTACAACCGGCTGCTCGGTGAGCGGATCATCTTCCTCGGCCAGCCGGTCGACGACGACATCGCCAACAAGATCACGGCTCAGCTGCTCCTGCTCGCCGCCGATCCGGAAAAGGACATTTACCTCTACATCAACTCCCCGGGCGGCTCGATCTCGGCGGGCATGGCGATCTACGACACCATGCAGTACATCCAGAACGACGTGGTCACCATCGCCATGGGCCTCGCCGCTTCGATGGGCCAGTTCCTGCTGAGCGCGGGCACCCCGGGCAAGCGCTTCGCACTCCCCAACGCCGAGATCCTGATCCACCAGCCCTCCGCGGGTCTGGCCGGTTCCGCCTCGGACATCAAGATCCATGCCGAGCGGCTGCTGCACACCAAGAAGCGCATGGCCGAGCTGACCTCCTTCCACACCGGTCAGACGGTTGAGCAGATCGTCCGTGACTCCGACCGCGACCGCTGGTTCTCCGCCGATGAGGCCAAGGCGTACGGCCTGGTCGACGACGTCATGACGTCCGCCTCCAGCGTTCCGGGCGGGGGCGGCACCGGGGCCTGAGTCCCGCCGTCCCGTAGCCGACCTCCAGCCCTCAGATCGCCACAGGATGGTGAAGACCCAGATGACCAACTTCCCCGGCAGCGGCCTGTACACCGGCCCGATGGCCGAATCCCGCTATGTCGTTCCGCGTTTTGTCGAGCGCACCTCCCAGGGCATCCGCGAGTACGACCCGTATGCCAAGCTCTTCGAAGAGCGCGTGATCTTCCTGGGCGTCCAGATCGACGACGCCTCGGCCAACGACGTCATGGCGCAGCTGCTGTGCCTGGAGTCGATGGACCCGGACCGTGACATTTCGGTCTACATCAACTCTCCCGGCGGCTCGTTCACCGCGCTGACCGCCATCTACGACACGATGCAGTTCGTCAAGCCCGACATCCAGACGGTGTGCATGGGCCAGGCGGCGTCCGCCGCGGCCGTGCTGCTCGCCGCCGGTACGCCGGGCAAGCGGATGGCCCTGCCCAATGCCCGGATCCTGATCCACCAGCCGTACAGTGAGACCGGGCGCGGCCAGGTCTCCGATCTGGAGATCGCGGCGAACGAGATCCTCCGGATGCGCTCGCAGCTCGAGGAGATGCTGGCCAAGCACTCCACGACGCCCATCGAGAAGATCCGCGACGACATCGAGCGGGACAAGATCCTCACGGCCGAGGAGTCCCTGGCGTACGGTCTTGTCGACCAGATCGTCTCCACCCGTAAGACCTCGGTCGGTCTCGGCTGAATCTTCGGTGGAAACACCCCCCTTGGACCGAGTAGGTCCAAGGGGGGCCCGAACCGGGGGCCCGGCAAGGTACCGTCGTAGAGGGCTGGGGGCCCGGCCCATCGGGAAAGAAGCAGAAAGCGCAGCGCAAGCACCCGGATCCGCGCAGCAAAGCGGATCCAAGGCGAAGGGGAAGCACCTCGTGGCACGCATCGGTGACGGCGGCGACCTGCTCAAGTGCTCGTTCTGCGGGAAGAGCCAGAAGCAGGTGAAGAAGCTCATCGCGGGCCCGGGTGTGTACATCTGCGATGAATGCATCGATCTCTGCAACGAGATCATCGAGGAGGAGCTCGCCGAGACCTCCGAAGTGCGCTGGGAGGAACTCCCCAAGCCGCGCGAGATCTATGAATTCCTCGAGGGCTATGTGGTCGGCCAGGAGGCCGCCAAGAAGGCCCTCTCGGTCGCCGTCTACAACCACTACAAGCGGGTCCAGGCGGGCGAGAACGGCGGCCACAGCCGCGACGACGGCATCGAGTTGGCCAAGTCCAACATCCTGCTGCTCGGCCCCACCGGCTCCGGCAAGACCCTGCTCGCGCAGACCCTCGCCCGGATGCTCAACGTCCCCTTCGCCATCGCCGACGCCACCGCGCTCACCGAGGCGGGCTATGTCGGCGAGGACGTGGAGAACATCCTCCTGAAGCTGATCCAGGCCGCCGACTACGACGTCAAGAAGGCCGAGACGGGCATCATCTACATCGACGAGATCGACAAGGTGGCCCGCAAGAGCGAGAACCCCTCGATCACCCGCGATGTGTCCGGCGAGGGCGTTCAGCAGGCGCTGCTGAAGATCCTGGAAGGGACCACGGCGTCGGTGCCGCCGCAGGGCGGCCGGAAACACCCGCACCAGGAGTTCATCCAGATCGACACCACGAATGTGCTGTTCATCGTGGGCGGTGCCTTTGCCGGTCTGGAGAAGATCATCGAGTCGCGGGCGGGCGCCAAGGGCATTGGATTCGGCGCCACGATCCGCTCCAAGCGCGAGATCGAGGCGAGCGACCAGTTCCAGGAGGTCATGCCCGAGGACCTGGTGAAGTTCGGAATGATCCCGGAATTCATCGGCCGTCTCCCGGTCATCACCTCCGTCCACAACCTCGACCGCGAGGCGCTGCTGCAGATCCTCGTCGAGCCGCGGAACGCCCTGGTGAAGCAGTACCAGCGGCTGTTCGAACTCGACGGGGTGGAGCTGGACTTCGACCGCCCGGCCCTGGAGGCCATCGCCGACCAGGCGATCCTGCGCGGCACCGGGGCCCGGGGCCTGCGCGCGATCATCGAGGAGGTGCTGATGTCGGCGATGTACGAGGTGCCGTCCCGCAAGGACGTGGCCCGCGTCGTCATCACCGAGGATGTCGTGCACTCCAATGTGAACCCCACGCTGGTGCCCCGCACCCGCGGCACCGAGCCGGGCGAGCGGCACGAGAAGAGCGCGTAGCCGCACCCGAACGCGCAGCCGCCCCGCTGAGGGCGTACGAAGATTGGGCCCGGGGGCGCCGGGGCGGGGGTCAAAAAATCCGACACCCCCCAAAAGGTAAACAGTTGACGCGC
>NZ_JBHYVB010000045.1:0-21477 GCF_042750115.1 Streptomyces sp. NPDC059455 | reverse complement strand
ACTTTATCCGCGCGTACCCCCACCCGAACGCGCAGCCCCCCGGGTGCGGGCGTACGACGGGGGCCCCGGTCACCCGGGCCCCTCTTCGTGTCGTACGCGCCCTGTGGCCGCTTTACGGGCGGTTCAGGCAGGCTTGCGGGTGTCCTGGTAGATGCCCGCGGTCACCTTGGCGAAGGACTCCATGTCGGCGTCCGACGCCGAGGTGTTCTCCGCGTTGACGTCGAGCACCATCGCCGCGTCCGTCTCCTCGGCCCAGACGCAGGCCGGGGCGTAGATCCGGTCGTAGAGCTTGACCACCTCGCACTCCACCGACGGGCCGTCAGCGCCCTTCGGCTGGAACCGCTTGCGCTTCCGCTCCACCGTGGGCGAGCCGTCGCCGCCCGCGAAGCCCTTGAACATCTCGTCGCGGACCGTGTCCGGGTCGCTGATGTCGCCGTACATCCCGGAGAAGGCGAGCCCCGAATTGTCGTCGTCCGACCGCTTGTACTGGGCCAGGACCGAGGTCGCGCCCTCGGGCATGCTGCCCTGCACGCTGGTGCCCTCGTTGTCGAGGTCGTCCGTGCCCTTGTCCAGCGTGTAGCTGCCGTCGGCGAGCGTCTTGGGGGTGACCAGCTTCATCGCCTTCGGGCCGTCGTTGCTGCCGGTCAGCACCACGGCGCCGGTGACGATCGCGCCCACCACCACGAGCCCGGCCACCGTCACCGCGATGACCTTGGTGCGGTTGCCGCCCCCGCCGGGCGCGGGCGGCGCGGGGTAGGGCGGCTGGCCGTAGGGACCCGCCTGCTGCGGGTAGCCGTAGCCCTGCGGGGGCTGCGCCTGCGGATAGCCGTACCCCGGCGCCTGCGCGTACGGGTTGAGCTCCGCGGGCTGCTGCTGCCCCCCGCCGTACGGATTGGGCTGGGCGCCCCCGTACGGGCCGGGCCCGCCGCCGTAGGGCCCCGGCGGCGGTGGCTGGTTGTGGCTCATGGCTGTGGGGATCCCCCTCCGGATCGGCTGTGGCCTGTGAACTGCGCGGCCCGCTCGGCTACTTGATCTCCACGCGCGCGTCGTTGCGGACCTTCGCGGTGATCTCACCGGCCTCGTCGAGCGACATGCTCTTGCCGGACAGCGCCGCGGCCGCGTCGGAGACGACCACGTAGGCCACCGTGCTGTGGTCGCCCCACATGCAGATCGGGATCGAGAAGCCCTTGGTGGGTATGCCGCTGGAGCCGGAGTCCCCGGTCGGGGTGAACTTGGTGTTCTGGCACTTCATCACGGCGTTCTCGAAGCCGCTGGGCGTCACCGACTCCGGGCTGCCCACGAGCTCGGCCTTCATCCCGCCACTGGTGGAGGGGTCCTTCTCGGCCTCTTGCGCGATCTTCGAGAAGGCGCCGTCGACGACCGCCTCGGGGTCCTTCACCTCGCCCCAGACGCCGTTGAGCTGCAGCTGCTTGGCGCTCATGCCCTCGCCGGACTTGTACTCCGCGCTCTCGGTCTTGGGATTGGTGACGCCGAACTTCTTGAAGTCGTCCGCGTCCGAGGAGGTGAGCCCGCCCCCGCCGGAGGAGCTCTTGGTGTAGTCGCCGGCCACCGTCGCGGGGGTGGTGAGCTTGTACCGCTTGCCGTCGTCGGCGACCTTACCGCCGCCACCGCTGTCGTCCCCGCCCTTGAACACCAGGACACCGCCGACGACCGCGGCCACCACGACCACCGCGCCGATCGCGATCGCCAGGCCCTTCTTGTTGCCGCCGCCCTGGCCCGGTCCCGGCTGGTACGGGCCCGGCATGCCCGGCTGGCCGTACGGCTGCTGCTGCTGGGCGTACGGGTTCGGCTGCTGGCCGTAGGGGCCCGGCTGGCCCTGCGGCGGCTGCCCGGGGTAGCCGTAGCCCTGCTGGGGCGGCTGCTGCGGCTGGCCGTAGGGACCCGGCTGACCCGGCTGCTGCGGGTAGCCGTAGCCGGGCTGGCCGGCCGCTCCACCCTGTCCGTAGGGACCCGGCTGTTGGGGCTGCTGGCCGTAAGGGCCCGGCTGGTTGTAGCTCATCTGTATCCCTCGTTAGAAATCGTGCTGTTGTGTTGCTCCGCGCCGGCCGCGCTAGCCGTCGATCCCGACGCGCGCGTCCTTGCGCACCTTGGCCGTGATGCCGGCGGCGTCCTCAAGGGACATGCCACCACCGAGCACCGCCGCCGCCGGATCCGCCATGACCGTGACGCCCAGGGTGTCCTTGTCGCCCCAGACGCACGCGGGGGCCTCCATGGATCCCTGATCCGAGGTGAACTTCATGGACTGGCACTTCAGGACGTCCCCGTCGAAACCGTCCGGCGAGAACGTCTGGGGGCTGCCCTTGGCCTGCGCGGTGCCGTTGTCCTGCAGCGTCTTGACGATGACCGCCAGCGCGAGGTCCGCGCCCCGCTCCGGGTCGGTCACCTCGCCCCAGACGCCGGTGAACTTCAGCATCTCCTTACCGGAGGTCTGGTAGTCGGCCGCCACCAGATGCGGGTCCTTGACGACCGGCACCTGCTGGAGGTCCTTCCGGCCCGCCGCGGACAGATCGCTGTCGTCCGTGCCCGAGCCCTGGCGCTCGTAGTCCGAGGCCACGGTCTCGGGCGTGGTCAGCTTGTACGGGCCGCCGCTGCCGCCGCCGAACAGCGCGAACGCCCCCACCCCCAGTGCCGCCACGACCACCACAGCGCCGATCGCGAGCCCCACCTTCCTGCCCTTACCGTTGCCACCGGCCGCCGGCCCCGGGGGCGGCGGGGGCTGGGCCCCGCCGTAGTAGCCCGGACCCTGCTGGGGCGCGGGGCCCGCCTGGGGCGGCTGCGGCGGCTGGCCGTAAGGGTTCGCGGGCTGAGGATGGCCATAGCCGCCGCCGGACCCGCCGTACGGGCTCGGCTGGCCGTAGCCGCCCTGCGGCGGCTGTCCGTAGCCCGGCGTCTGCGCGTACGGATTGGGCACGGGAGGCTGACCGGCGCCGTACGGCCCTGACTGGCCCCCATAGGGGCCGGGCTGCGGCGGCGGCTGCTGATGGCTCATGTGCCTCTCCTTATGCGCATGACAGGTACCAAACATCCTTCCCGACGCCCCTGAGCGCCTCGGCGCCGGGGCCACAACGGGTTCGTAACGGAAGGCCGCCGCCCTTTAGACTGCGGAGGTGACCGAGAACTCTTCGCAGCGCCCCACGAGCGGGCCGAACAGCCACCCCGAACTGCCGACCCAGTACGCGCCGGCCGATGTAGAGGGGCCGCTGTACGAGCGCTGGGTAGAGCGCGGTTACTTCGAGGCGGACGCGAAGAGCGACAAAGAGCCCTACACCATCGTCATCCCGCCCCCCAATGTGACCGGCTCGCTCCACCTCGGCCATGCCTTCGAGCACACGATCATCGATGCGCTCACCCGGCGCAAGCGAATGCAGGGCTTTGAGACGCTCTGGCAGCCGGGGATGGACCACGCCGGTATCGCCACGCAGAACGTGGTCGAGCGAGAGCTGGCCAAGGAGGGCGTCTCCCGCCACGACCTGGGCCGCGAGGCGTTCGTCGAGCGCGTCTGGCAGTGGAAGAGCGAGTCCGGCGGGCAGATCTCCGGCCAGATGCGGCGCCTGGGCGACGGCGTGGCCTGGAACCGCGAGCGCTTCACCATGGACGAGGGGCTCTCCAAAGCCGTCCAGACGATCTTCAAGCGGCTCTACGAGGACGAGCTGATCTACCGCGCCGAGCGCATCATCAACTGGTGCCCGCGCTGTCTTACGGCCATCTCGGACATCGAGGTGGAGTACGACGACGATGACGGCGAGCTCGTCTCGATCCGGTACGGCGAGGGCGACCTGTCGATCGTCGTGGCGACGACCCGTGCCGAGACGATGCTGGGCGACACCGCGGTCGCCGTCCACCCCGACGACGAGCGCTACCGCCATCTGGTCGGCACCGAGATCGAGCTGCCGCTCACCGGCCGCCGGATCCCGGTCGTCGCCGACGAGCACGTCGACCCCGAGTTCGGCACCGGCGCGGTCAAGGTCACCCCGGCCCACGACCCGAACGACTTCGAGATCGGGCAGCGGCACGGCCTGCCGAACCTGACCGTCATGGACGAGCACGCGGTCATCACCGCCCACGGCCCCTTCCAGGGCCTGGACCGGCTGGAGGCGCGCAGCGCCGTCGTCGGCGCCCTGCGCGCCGAAGGCCGGATCGTGGCCGAGAAGCGCCCGTACACCCACTCCGTGGGCCACTGCTCGCGCTGCAAGACCACCATCGAGCCGCGGCTGTCCATGCAGTGGTGGGTCAAGGTCGGCCCGCTGGCCAAGGCCGCGGGCGACGCGGTCCGCGACGGCCGGGTGAAGATCCACCCGGAGGACATGTCGAAGCGCTACTTCGACTGGGTCGACAACCTCCACGACTGGTGCATCTCGCGCCAGCTGTGGTGGGGCCACCGGATCCCGGTCTGGTACGGGCCGAACGGCGAGGTCGTCTGCGTCGGACCGGACGAGCAGCCGCCGAGCGGCGAGGGCTGGCACCAGGACAATGACGTCCTGGACACCTGGTTCTCCTCCGGCCTGTGGCCGTTCTCCACACTCGGCTGGCCCGAGCGGACCGAGAGCATGGAGAAGTTCTATCCGAACTCGGTCCTGGTCACCGGCTACGACATCCTCTTCTTCTGGGTCGCCCGGATGATGATGTTCGGCCTGTACGCCATGGACGGCACCCCGCCGTTCCACACCATCGCGCTGCACGGCATGGTCCGTGACCAGTTCGGCAAGAAGATGTCCAAGTCCTTTGGAAACGCGGTCAACCCGCTGGACTGGATGGACACCTATGGATCGGACGCGGTCCGCTTCACCCTGGCCCGCGGCGCCAACCCCGGTGTGGACGTCCCGATCGGCGAGGACTGGGTCCAGGCGTCCCGCAACTTCGCCAACAAGATCTGGAACGCGACCCGCTTCGCGCTGATGAACGGCGCCACGGTCGAGGGCGAACTGCCCGCCCCCGAGCGGCTGTCCGCCACCGACCGCTGGATCCTGTCCCGGCTGAACGCGGTGGTCGCCGAGGTCGACGCGTACTACGAGGACTACCAGTTCGCCAAGCTCTCCGACGTCCTCTACCACTTCGCGTGGGACGAGGTCTTCGACTGGTACGTCGAGCTGTCCAAGACCACCTTCGCCAAGGGCGGCGCGGAGGCCGACGCCGCGCGGCGCGTCCTCGGCGAGGTCCTGGATGTCACGCTGCGGCTGCTGCACCCGGTGGTCCCGTTCGTCACCGAGAAGCTGTGGACCTCGCTGACCGGCCAGGAGTCCGTCGTCATCGCGGACTGGCCGGGCGACAGCGGCTTCCGGGACGAGGCGGCCGAGCGGGAGATCGAGAACCTCCAGCAGGTGGTCACCGAGGTCCGCCGGTTCCGCGCCGACCAGGGCCTCCAGCCCGGTCAGCGGGTCCCGGCCCGGCTGGAGCTGTCCGGCACCTCGCTGGCCGCCCACGAGGACGCGATGCGCTCCCTGCTGCGCCTCCAGCCGGCCGGTGAGGACTTCACGGCCACCGCCTCGCTGCCGGTGGCGGGCGCGACCGTGGCGCTGGACCTGTCCGGCGCGATCGACGTCGAGGCCGAGCGCAAGCGGCTGGCCAAGGACCTCGCCGCGGCCGAGAAGGACAAGGCGCAGACGACCGCGAAGCTGTCCAACGAGGGCTTCCTGGCCAAGGCCCCCGACCATGTCGTGGAGAAGATCCGCACCCGGCAGGCGACCGCCGATGCCGATATCGCCCGGATCACCGCCCAGTTGGCGGCCCTCCCCAAGGGCTGACCGCCGAGGGGTACCGACCGCACCACAGCGCCTCCGCCGGAATCCGGCGGGGGCGCTTGTGCGTGCGGTGTGTGCGATGTGCCACAGACGCCCAGGACGATGTGCCACAGACGCCCGGGAGAAGCCTCACAGGCTCCCGGAGAAGCCCCACAGACGCCTCACAGGCGCCACACAGCAATGCCCCACCGGGAACCAAACACTGCCTTCAGGGAGTTATCCGGCCGTACGTCCCGGAAGGAGCTCCCCCTCCATGAACAAGCCGCTGAGAAGGGCATCGGTGTTCTCGCTGCTGCTCGTGCTGGCCCTGCTCGCCTGGGTCACCTATGTGCAGTTGGCGAGAGGCGACAGTCTCCGGGAGAACCCGCGCAACGCCCGGGTGGCCATCTCCGAGTACGCCGGGCCGCTGGGCGACATCATCGCCGGCGGCAAGCCGGTCACCAGGCTCGGCCGCCACCAAGGGCGACCTGAAGTACAAGCGCACCTACACGGACGGGAAGCTCTGGGCGCCGATCACCGGATACGCCTCCCAGTCCTACGGCAGCACTCAGCTGGAGGCCCTGGAGCGGCAGGTGCTCGACGGCTCCGACAGCCGGCTGAAGAACCCGCTCGAGGCGGTGACGCGGGAGCGGTCCAAGCCCGGCGACGTGGTCACCACGATCAACCCGGCCGTGCAGAAGGCCGCCTACGAGGGACTGGGGAACAAGACCGGCGCGGCCGTGGCGATCGACCCCACCACCGGCGCCGTCCTGGGCCTGGCCAGCACCCCCTCGTACGACCCGGGCACCTTCGCGGGCTCCTCCACGGCGGACCAGAAGGCGTGGACCGCGCTCCAGAAGGACGACAAGCAGCCGATGCTGAACCGCGCGCTGCGCCAGACGTACCCGCCGGGCTCGACCTTCAAGGTGCTGGTCGCCGCCGCGGCGCTGGAGAACGGGCTGTACTCGTCGGTGGACGAGCAGACCAAGAGCCCGGATCCGTACCGGCTGCCGGGCACGGTCACCGACATGCGCAACGAGAACAGGTCGGCGCCGTGCGAGGACGCGACCATACGCACCGCCCTTGAGTACTCGTGCAACACGGTCTTCGCGAAGATGGCCGTGGACCTCGGCCAGTCCAAGGTGGCGGCGGAGGCCAAGAAGCTGGGCTTCGACGATGCGAAGCTGGACATCCCGGTGCGCGCCGCGAAGAGCACCTACCCGAGCGGGATGAACGACTCGCAGACGGCCCTGACCGGTATGGGGCAGTTCGATGTGACGGCCACTCCGCTGCAGATGGCGATGGTCTCCTCGGCCATCGCGAACGACGGCAAGCTGATGACCCCGTACGAGGTCGACCGCACCACGGACGGCAGCGCGTCCGCCCTGGACCGGAGCTCGGCCAAGACCTACAGCCAGGCGATGTCCAAGCACACCGCGTCCGAGCTGCAGTCCGCGATGCGGACGGTCGTGGACCAGGGCACCGGGACCAACGCCAAGATCCCCGGGGTGACGGTGGGTGGCAAGACCGGCACCGCCCAGCACGGTGAGAACAACAGCGCCAATCCGTACGCGTGGTTCATCAGTTACGCGGACGCCGGCGGCGGCCACAAGGTCGCGGTCGCGGTGGTGGTCGAGGACAGCGACGCGGCCCGCGCCGACATCTCCGGCGGCGGTCTGGCCGGGCCGATCGCCAAGTCGATGATGAAGGCGGCACTGGCCGATACCGGGTCGTGACCCTGATACCGGGTCGTGACCCGGGTGGGGATGGCGCTGGGCCGGGTTGTCACCCCTCCCTCGTAGACTGGTCGGCGTGAGCGAGGAGCGCCCCCAGAACGAGTCCGACGAGTTCGAAGAGATCGTCGGAGCCGAGACCGACCGCGACCCCGATCTGGCGGTGATCGAGGCCGGCAGCCGGACGTTGCGTGCGCAGTCCGGGCCGCCGCAGGGGGACGGCATCCCGGCCCGCCCGACCGACCCCGAGGTGGACCGCGCCCTGCGGGAGGTGGAGGGCGAGCTGGCCGGGCGCTGGCCGGAGACCAAGCTGGATCCGTCGCTGGTGCGGATCGAGTCGCTGATGGACATCCTGGGCTCGCCGCAGCGGGCCTATCCGTCGATCCACATCACCGGTACGAACGGTAAGACCAGCGCCGCCCGCATGATCGAGTCCCTGCTGGGCGCCTTCGAGCTGCGCACCGGCCGCTACACCAGCCCCCATGTCCAGTCGATCACCGAGCGGATCAGCCTGGACGGGGCGCCGATCTCCGCCGAGCGGTTCATCGAGACGTACCAGGACATCCAGCCGTACATCGAGATGGTCGACGCCCAGCAGGAGCACCGGCTGTCCTTCTTCGAGGTGCTCACCGGCATGGCGTACGCGGCCTTCGCGGACGCGCCGGTGGACATCGCGGTGGTCGAGGTCGGCATGGGCGGCTCCTGGGACGCCACCAATGTGATCGACGCGGGCGTCGCGGTGATCATGCCGATCTCTCTGGACCACACCGACCGGCTCGGCACCACTCCGGAGCAGATCGCCGTCGAGAAGGCCGGCATAGTCAAGCAGGACGCCACCGTGGTGCTCGCGCAGCAGCCGGTGGAGGCCGCTTCCGTGGTGCTCAAGCGCGCGGTCGAGGTGGATGCCACGGTCGCCCGTGAGGGCATGGAGTTCGGTGTGCTGTCCCGGGAGGTGGCGGTCGGCGGTCAGCTGCTGACCCTGCGCGGCCTCGGCGGGGAGTACACCGATGTCTTCCTCCCGCTGCACGGCGCCCACCAGGCGCATAACGCGGCGATGGCGCTGGCGGCCGTGGAGGCGTTCTTCGGCGTCGGCTCCCAGCACGCCCGCCCGCTCGACATCGACACCATCCGCTCCGCCTTCGCCTCCGTGACCTCGCCCGGCCGGATGGAGGTCGTGCGCCGCAGCCCCACCGTGGTGCTGGACGCCGCGCACAACCCCGCGGGCGCCCAGGCCGTCGCCGCGGCGGTCACCGAGTCCTTCGACTTCAGCCGGCTGATCGGCGTGGTCGGGGCGAGTGACGGCAAGGATGTGCGCGGTCTGCTGGAAGCCTTCGAGCCGATCTTCGCCGAGGTCGTGGTGACCGGCAATTCCAGCCACCGCGCCATGGACCCGGACGAGCTGGCCGCGATCGCCGTCGAGGTCTTCGGCTCCGACCGGGTCCAGGTCGAGCCGCGGCTGGACGACGCCCTGGAGGCGGCCATCACCCTGGCGGAGGAAGAGGGCGAATACGCCGGAGCGGGAGTTCTGGTGACCGGGTCGGTGATCACGGTCGGCGAGGCCCGGCTCCTCCTGGGAAAGGGCTGATATGCGAACGCTGTGCGCTTCCACCCTCATCGGCGAGTTCTTCGTGATCGGCTTCGCCGGGCTGGTCGCGATGAAGACGTCCGGGCTGTCCACGGGCACCGTCTGGACGGTCAGCGGAATCGCCATGGGGCTGTGTGTGCTGCTGTGCGGGCTGCTGAGCCGTCCGGGTGCGGTGCAGATCGGCTGGGCCCTGCAGATCGGCCTGGTGCTGAGCGGTTTCGTGGTGCCCACCATGTTCTTCCTCGGGGCGGCCTTCGCCGCGCTGTGGTGGGCCTCGGTCCACTTCGGCCGCAAGGTCGACGAGGCCAAGGCGCGGTTCGCCGCGTCCTCGGCCGCCTCGCCTGACACTGCGTGATGTGGCCCCCATTCCCCCATGTAGCCTCTGCCTCACAGCCCCGCCGCATGTCTTTTCCCAAAGGAGCCCGCACCGTGAGTCAGCGCACGCTCGTCCTGCTCAAGCCCGACGCCGTCCGACGCGGACTGGTGGGCGAGATTCTGGGGCGGATCGAGAAGAAGGCGGGCTGGACGATCAGCGCCCTCGAGCTGCGTCAGCTGGAGCGTGAGGTCCTGGAGCAGCACTACGCCGAGCATGTCGGCAAGCCGTTCTACGAGCCGCTGGTGGAGTTCATGGCCTCCGGCCCGGCCGTGGCGCTGGTGGTCGAGGGCGAGCGGGTGATCGAGGGCGTCCGGGCGCTGGCCGGGCCGACCGACCCGATCGCCGCGGCGCCGGGCTCCATCCGTGGCGATTTCGGCACCATCGTTCGGGAAAATCTGATCCATGCCTCCGACTCGGCGGAGTCCGCCGAACGGGAAATCAAGATTTTCTTTCCTGGGCTCGCCTGATCCCGATCCGATCGTTACTGATCGGCCATCAGTTTGATCATCGACTTGTCAGACCCCTGCTGACCTGGGGGCGGCCGAATTACCCGGTCGCCCTTCGGCATATGCGAGCCGATCGGGGGAACGCATCTCCGCGACACGACGTCACCATTAGAGGAGGCGGGGTCGTGTTCTGCTGACAATGGCGGAGGACCCCCGCAGCGTGTTCGAGCGGGCGTGACTACGATGAAACCTCCGCGCCTCGCAGCGCGCACCCATCCTGCCGACCTCAAGCAAGCAATCGCTCCAGCAGGGAAGGCCTGACGTATCCTCATGGGGAACAACATGTCGTTCATCGGCCGTGACATGGCTGTCGACCTCGGGACCGCCAACACGCTGGTGTACGTCAGGGGCCGCGGGATCGTCCTCAACGAGCCATCCGTCGTCGCCATCAACACCAACACCGGCGGAATTCTCGCCGTGGGCGCCGAGGCGAAGAAGATGATCGGCCGCACCCCTGGCAACATCGTCGCTGTGCGTCCGCTCAAGGACGGCGTTATCGCCGACTTCGAGATCACCGAGCGGATGTTGCGGTACTTCATCCTCAAGATCCATAAGCGACGGTATCTCGCCCGGCCCCGAGTGGTCGTCTGTGTGCCGTCCGGTATCACCGGGGTCGAGCGCCGTGCCGTCATCGAGGCGTCCACCCAGGCGGGCGCCCGTCAGGTGCACATCATCGAGGAACCCATGGCCGCGGCCATCGGCTCCGGCCTTCCGGTCCACGAGGCCACCGGCAACATGGTCGTGGACATCGGCGGCGGCACCACCGAGGTCGCCGTCATCTCGCTGGGCGGCATCGTCACCGCGCAGTCCATCCGGGTGGCGGGCGATGAGCTGGACAACGCGATCATCCAGCACATCAAGAAGGAGTACAGCCTGCTGCTCGGCGAGCGCACCGCCGAGAACATCAAGATCACCATCGGCTCGGCGTACGAGGGCGACGAGGAGGAGCACACCGAGATCCGCGGCCGTGACCTCGTCAGCGGCCTCCCCAAGACCGTGGTGATCTCCGCCGCCGAGGTCCGCAAGGCCATGGAGGAGCCGGTCAACTCGATCGTCGACGCGGTCAAGACCACCCTCGACAAGTGCCCCCCGGAGCTCTCCGGCGACGTCATGGACCGCGGCATCGTGCTCACCGGCGGCGGTGCGCTGCTGCGCGGCCTGGACGAGCGGCTGCGCCGCGAGACCGGGATGCCGATCCACATCGCCGAGGACCCGCTGGACTCCGTCGCACTCGGGTCCGGCAAGTGCGTGGAGGAGTTCGAGGCGCTCCAGCAGGTGCTGGACGCCCAGCCCCGCAGATGAACAATCCGGCGGACCGGCCGTACGGGTGGTTGGCTGCCCGTGCGGCGGAACGCTGATATACAGGCATAAGGCTCCCCAGGACCGACCGGTCGTCACATCACCGGCACCGGTCCGACTTCGACGAGGAAGGCACGTCGCCGCACGTGAGGGACACACGAGAGAGCCGGCTGCTCCTGGTGCTGCTGGTCGCCATCGCGTTCGCGCTGATCACGGTGGATATCCGCGGCGGCGAGGACTCACCCCTCGACGGCGCCCGGCAGGCCGCCGCTTCCGTCTTCGGGCCCGTGGAGGACGGCGTCGCCTCCGCCGTGGACCCGGTCGGCAACGCGGTCGCGGCCGTACGGGAATCCGGGGACCGGCACGACCGGGTCCGCCGGCTGGAGGAGGAGAACACCAAGCTCAAGCAGCGGCTCGGCAACAACGCCCGCGGTCGCGCCCGCTCCGCCGAGCTCGACAAGCTGCTGAAGACCGCCGGCGCCGGTCAATACGGCATCAAGGGCGCCCAGGTCATCGGCATCGGCGCCGCCCAGGGCTTCTCCTGGACCGTCACCATCGACATGGGCAGCGGCGACGGCATCCGCCGCGACATGACCGTCATCAACGGCGACGGGCTGGTCGGCCGGGTCACCACCGTCGGCTCCTCGACGGCCACCGTGCTGCTCGCCATCGACCCGGACTTCACCGTCGGCACCCGTATGGAGGGATCGGGCGAGCTCGGTTTCGCCACCGGGCGCGGCGACCGCTCGCTCCATGTGCAGCTCCTCAACGGCAAGGCCCGGATCAAGAAGGGCGACCGGATGGTCACCTTCGGCTCGCAGGCGGACAAGCCGTTCGTCCCCGGCGTCCCGGTCGGCAAGGTCGTCGGCGTCGATCCCACCGGAGGCGATCTGACCCGCACGCTCCGGGTGCGCCCGTACGTCCGGTTCAGCAAGCTGGACATCGTCGGGGTCGTCGTCCAGCCGCCGCGCGTCAACCCGCGGGACAGCGTGCTCCCGCCCAAGCCCGCGAAGCCCAAGCCGACGCCCACGGTCACCGTCACGGCCAACCCCTCCGCCACCGCCACCAGCCCGGCCGCCAACAGGAGCTGACCGATGCTGCACCTCAACCGGATCGTCCTGTCGACCTGCCTGGTGGTCTTCGCCCTCGTCGTCCAGATCTGCGTACTGGCCCGCCTCCAACTGCCCGGCGCCGTTCCGGACCTGCTGCTGCTCGTCGTGCTCGGTCTCGCGCTCGTCTACGGCCACACCGGCGGCGCGCTCATCGGCTTCGGCGCGGGGCTGCTCGCCGACTTCGCTCCGCCCGCCGACCACGCCGCCGGCCGCTACGCCCTGGTGCTCTGCGTCATCGGCTATCTGGCCGGGCTCGCCAAGCCGGAGACCGGCCAGCTCAGGTCGGCCACCGGGCCGATGCTGGTGGTCGTGGCGGCGGCTATCGGCGCCACGCTGCTGTACGCCGGGGTCGGCATCCTCGTCGGCGACGACGCGGCCCGTCAGGTGGGCCTGGGCAAGCTGCTGTTCACCGCGGCCCTCTACGACCTGCTGCTGGCACCCTTCACGGTGCCGCTGATCATGGGGCTCGCCAGACGGAGTGAGAACGATCCGATGGCCGACAGCGCGGGCGGCGGCGAGAGCCCGTCCCGCTGGATCAGCACGGCGGGCGGCGTCAGCACCGGCCGGATCGGCCGGATGAGCCGGCTCAGGCGCCCGGGCCGGGCGCCCCGGATCGGCAGCCAGCGCGGCGGGCTGCTGACCCGCGCGGGGAAGAACAGGACGGCACGCATCAAGGGGGTCAAGCGCCTGTGAGCAACGCCCTCCCGTCGCCCGCCGCCCACCCGTCTCCCGCCACCGCCCTCATGGGAGCGCGCCATGAGTAATATCCCTGAGACCGGGCGGACCTCCCGGGTCACGATCCGGCTCGTCGGCCTCCAGATCCTGGTCTTCTCGCTGCTGCTGACCCTCGGCGGACGCCTGTGGTACCTCCAGATCCGCAACGGCGACGAGTACACCGCCGAAGCCGCCAACAACCACGTCCAGCAGGTCGTCCACCCCGCCGTGCGCGGTTCCATACTGGACGCCCGCGGGGTGCCGCTGGCCGACAACGAGACCCGTCTGGTGGTCTCCGCCAGCCGCACCGAGCTGATGAAGATGCCGGACGACGGCAAGGCCGTCCTCACCCGCCTCGCCGACGTCCTGGGCATGAAGCCCAAGGACGTCCTGGACAAGGTCCGGCTGTGTGACGCCAAGACCCCGCAGCCCTGCTGGAACGGCTCCCCGTACCAGCCCATCCCGATCACCGACGAGGCCAGCGCCAAGCAGGCGCTCCAGATCCGCGAGCGCGAAGAGGAGTTCCCCGGCATCAGCGCCGAGCCCACCGCCGTGCGCCGCTACGCCGCGCCCGCCGGCTCCAACGCCGCCCAGGTGCTCGGCTATCTCTCCCCGGTCACCGATGAGCAGGTGAAGGCGGCCGAGCACACCAAGTCGCCCCTGCTCCGCTCCGACCAGGTCGGCAGCAACGGCCTCGAGCGCCAGTACGACAGTGAGCTGCGCGGCAAGGCGGGGGTGACCCGCTACGAGGTCGACAACCTCGGCCGGGTCATCGGCCAGCGGGAGAGCCAGCGGGCCCGCCCCGGCGACAACGTCGTCACCAGCATCGACTCGCGGGTCCAGGCGGTCGCGGAGAAGGAACTGGACCAGGCGATGCGGGACGCCCGCAAGCAGCACGACCGGAACACCGGCACCAACTACAAGGCGGACTCCGGCGCGGTCGTGGTCATGGAGGCCAAGACCGGCCGGGTGGTGGCCATGGCGTCCAACCCGACGTACGACCCCAACGCCTGGGTCGGCGGCATCTCCGGCAAGGACTACAAGCAGCTCACCGGCAAGAAGTCCAACTACCCGCTGCTCAACCGGGCGATCCAGGGCCAGGCGGCCCCCGGCTCGATCTTCAAGGTGGTCCCGACGACCGCCGCGGTCAACGCCGGCTACGACTTCAACGGGCCGTATCCCTGCACCAGCTCGTTCAACATCGGCAGCCAGGTCTTCAAGAACTTCGAGTCCGAGAACTACGGCGGGATCAGCCTCGGCCGCGCGCTGGAGGTCTCCTGCGACACCGTCTTCTACCACCTCGCCTACGAGCAGTGGAAGAAGGACGGCGGCAACGAGCCCAAGAAGAAGCCGGGGGACTGGTTCTACCGGACCGCCCACCAGTTCGGCCTCGGTAAGGAGACCGGCATCGACCTCCCCAACGAGGTCACCGGCCGGGTCCCGGACCGCCAGTGGAAGAAGGACTACTGGAAGGCCAACAAGGACGTCTGGTGCAAGACCGGCAAGAAGGACGGGTCCTACGGCCAGCGGATCGCCTACGAGAACTGTCTCGAGGGCATGAAGATGCGCGCCGGTGACTCCGTGAACTACTCCATCGGCCAGGGCGACACCCTCGTCACCCCGATCCAGATGGCCACCATCTACGCGGCCATCAGCAACGGCGGAACGCTTCACGACCCGAGTGTCGGCAAGGCGATCGTCAGCCCCGACGGCAAGGACATCCGGGAGATCAAGCCGAAGGCGCACGGCAAGCTGCCGATGAAGGGCCAGACCCGCGAGAAGATCGACAGCGCGCTCGCGGGCGTCGCCACCCGGGGCACCGCCGCCTGGCGGTTCCAGGGCTGGCCGCAGAGCAAGATCCCGATGCACGCCAAGACCGGTACCGCGGAGGTCTACGGCAAGCAGACCACCTCGTGGTTCGCCACGTACACCAAGGACTACACGGTCGTCATGACGATCTCCCAGGGTGGTACCGGCTCCGGCGCCTCCGGCCCCGCCGTGCGCAAGATCTACAACGCGCTGTACGGGGTCGACGCCAAGGGCGGCATCGACAAGAAGAAGGCGCTGCTGCCCCAGCCGCAGGCCAAACTGCCGAAGATCTCGTCGGACGGCTCCATCGAGTCCCAGCCGCTCGGCAAGCAGTTCGAGGCGGCCGCGCGGGAGCGGCGGCGGGGAGCTGATTCATGAGCGCGTCCACGCATGGGTACTCCGTCCGCCGCTTCACCCCGGAGCGCGGCGCCTGGAGCAAGCTCATGGCGCGCGACTCGGTCGTCCGCCGCCTCGACTGGGTGCTGCTGCTCACCGCGCTGGCCCTGTCCGCGATCGGCGGGGCGCTCATCTACTCCGCCACCCGCAACCGCACCGAGCTCAACCAGGGCGACCCGTACTACTTCCTGGTCCGGCACGCCCTCAACACCGGCATCGGGCTGCTGCTCGCCATCGGCACCATCTGGCTGGGCCATCGCACCCTGCGCGGCGCGGTCCCGGTCCTCTACGGGCTGTCCGTCATCCTCGTCCTCGCCGTGCTCACCCCGCTGGGCTCGACGATCAACGGCGCCCACGCGTGGATCGTGGTCGGCGGTGGGTTCTCCCTGCAACCGGGTGAGTTCGCCAAGATCACGATCATCCTGGGGATGGCGATGCTGCTGGCCGCGCGCGTGGACGCGGGCGACCGGCTCAACCCCGACCACCGCACCGTCGTCCAGGCGCTCGGCCTGGCCGGGCTGCCCATCGCGATCGTGCTGCTGATGCCGGACCTCGGCTCGGTGATGGTCATGGCGATGATCGTGCTCGCCGTGCTGCTCTCCTCCGGCGCGTCCAACCGCTGGATCGCGGGGCTCATCCTCACGGCCGTGATGGGCGCGCTGCTCGTCTGGCAGCTGCACGTCCTCGACCAGTACCAGATCGACCGCTTCGCCGCCTTCGCCAACCCCGCGCTCGACCCGGCCGGGGTCGGCTACAACACCAACCAGGCGCGCATCGCGATCGGCTCGGGCGGGCTCACCGGTAAGGGGCTCTTCCACGGCACCCAGACCACCGGTCAGTTCGTCCCCGAGCAGCAGACCGACTTCGTCTTCACGGTCGCGGGGGAGGAGCTGGGCTTCCTCGGCGCGGGCCTGATCATCTTGCTGCTGGGGGTCGTGCTGTGGCGCGCCTGCCGGATCGCGCGCGACACCACGGAGCTGTACGGGACCGTCGTCGCGGCCGGGATCATCGCCTGGTTCGCCTTCCAGGCGTTCGAGAACATCGGGATGACGCTGGGCATCATGCCGGTGGCCGGTCTGCCGCTGCCGTTCGTCTCCTACGGCGGGTCCTCGATGTTCGCCGTATGGATCGCGATCGGGCTGCTGCAGTCCATCCGGGTGCAGAGACCCGTCTCCGCATAGGGTCCGCTTGGTGTCACGTCTCCGCTTGGGGCTGATAAGCCCGAGTTTGGGTACGTGACACACATGGTGGACACAAAGCAGGAGATAGAACGCAAGTACGAGGCCACCGCCGAGGAAGCCGGTCCGTCCGGGCGGCCCGACCTGCCGGGCCTGCCCGAGCTGACCGGAGCGGGGCCGGTCGCGACCGTGGTGAGCCGGGGAGTCGCCACCCTGGAGGCCACCTACTACGACACCCCCGGGCGGCGGCTGCTGGCCGACGGCA
The DNA here is from genome assembly GCF_042750115.1 of Streptomyces sp. NPDC059455. NCBI lineage: Bacteria > Bacillati > Actinomycetota > Actinomycetes > Kitasatosporales > Streptomycetaceae > Streptomyces > Streptomyces sp. NPDC059455. The sequence goes on along the minus strand of NZ_JBHYVB010000045.1, from coordinate 4,766 downwards.
TCACCTTGCGCCACCGCACCGGCGGCGACGACGAGGGATGGCATCTGAAGCTGCCCGTCGGCCCGGACACCCGGGAGGAGCTGCGGGCGCCGCTCGGCGACGAGGTGCCCGCCGAGATGGCCACCCTGCTGCGCTCGCGGGTCCGCCACGATCCGCTGCGCCCGCTCGCCCGTCTGCACACCGAGCGGGACCGCAAGGATCTGGTGGACGCCGACGGCACGGTGCTCGCCGAGGTGTCCGTCGACCGGGTGACGGCCCGGCGGCTGGCCCCCGAGGAGAGCGAGCCGGTCCGGTGGACCGAGGTCGAGGTCGAGCTCGCCGAGGGCCGGGGCCACGATCAGCGACTGCTCGACGTGGTCGAGGAGCGGCTGCGCGACGGCGGTCTGCACCGCGCCGACACCCCCTCCAAGCTCGCCAAGGCCCTGGCCGAGACGGAGAAGGCAGCGGTCGCGGTCGAGAGCGGCGGAGGCGGGCCCGCCAAGCCCGCCAAGCCCGGCAAGCCCGCGAAGACCGCCCGTCAGGTCGCACAGGCCGCGTCCGGGCCCCGTCAGCCGCTCGGCGCCGACGATGTCGTCCTGGACTACATACGCCGTCAGATCGACGCCCTGGTGCGGCTCGACCCGGCCGTGCGCGGGGACGTGCCGGACGCGGTGCACCGGATGCGGGTCGCCACCCGCCGGCTGCGCAGCGCGTTCCGCTCCTACCGCAAGGTCCTGGACCGTTCGGTGACCGATCCGATCGGCGACGAGCTGAAGTGGCTGGCCGGTGAGCTCGGCGTGGAACGCGACCGCGAGGTGCTGACCGAGCGGCTCCAAGGCCGTCTCGCCGAGCTGCCGGAGGAGCTCCGGCGCGGCCCGGTGGGGGAACGGCTGCACCACTGGTCGCACGGGCGGCGCGACGGCGCCCGCGCCACCGTCCTGGGCGCGCTGGACAGCGAGCGCCACCTGACGCTCCTGGACACCCTCGACGCCCTGGGGGCCGATCCGCCGCTGCGCCGCGACGCCGCGAAGCCGGCCGCGCCGGTGGTCGCCAAGGCCGTGCTGCGCGACTACGAGCGGCTCGCCGGCCGTATGGCCACCGCGCTGGAGACGCCCCCAGGGCCGGATCGCGACATCGCCATCCACCAGGCCCGTAAGGCCGCCAAGCGGGTCCGCTACGCCGCCGAGACGGCCCGGCCCGCGCTCGGCAAGTCCGCCAAGCGGTTCGCCCGCCGTATGCAGGCCGTGCAGGACGTGCTCGGCGACCACCAGGACAGCGTCGTGGCCCGCGAGGCGCTGCGGCAGCTGGCCACCCAGGCCCATGTGGCGGGGGAGAGCGACTTCACCTTCGGGCTGCTGTACGGCAGGGAGGAGGAGCGGGCCGCCGCCCGCGAGCGTGAGCTGCCGGACCTGTGGGCCGAGATCTCGCGCGAGAAGCACCGGGCGGACCTGGCGGCTTGACCGGGCGGACCTGGAGGCCTGGTCCGTGGCGAGGGCGTCCCGGCGGGGCAGGTACGCTTGAGGGTCACCCCTGTCAGCTTCACGAAAGTCCGCGATGTCTGTCGAGTCGGTCTTCCCACAGCTCGAGGCCCTGCTGCCGCATGTGCAGAAGCCCATCCAGTACGTAGGCGGTGAACTCAATTCCACCGTCAAGGACTGGGACTCCTGCGACGTCCGCTGGTCGCTCATGTACCCGGACGCCTACGAGGTCGGGCTCCCCAACCAGGGCGTCATGATCCTCTACGAGGTCCTCAACGAGCGCGAGGGCGTGCTCGCCGAGCGCACCTACAGCGTGTGGCCGGACCTCGAGGAGCTGATGCGCGAGCACAAGGTGCCGCAGTTCACCGTGGATTCGCACCGCCCGGTGTCCGCGTTCGACTTCCTCGGCGTCTCCTTCTCCACCGAGCTGGGGTACACCAACCTGCTCACCACGCTGGACCTCGCCGGTATCCCCCTGGACGCCGCCGACCGCACCGAGGACCACCCCGTGGTGGTCGCGGGCGGCCACGCCGCGTTCAACCCCGAGCCGATCGCCGACTTCATCGACTGCGCGGTGATCGGCGACGGTGAGCAGGCCGTGCTCGACATGACCGGGATCATCCGCGCCTGGAAGGCCGAGGGCCGTCCGGGCGGCCGCGATGAGCTGCTCTTCCGCCTCGCCCGCACCGGCAGCGTCTATGTCCCGAAGTTCTACGACGTGGAGTACCTGGCCGACGGGCGGATCTCGCGCGTGGTGCCGAACCGTTCGGGCGTGCCCTGGCGGGTGTCCAAGCACACCGTCATGGACCTCGACGAGTGGCCCTACCCCAAGCAGCCGCTGGTGCCGCTGGCCGAGACCGTCCATGAGCGGATGTCGGTGGAGATCTTCCGCGGCTGTACCCGGGGCTGCCGCTTCTGCCAGGCGGGCATGATCACCCGCCCGGTGCGCGAGCGGTCGATCACCGGGATCGGCGAGATGGTCGAGAAGGGGCTGAAGTCCACCGGTTTCGAGGAGGTCGGCCTGTTGTCGCTGTCCTCCGCCGACCACACCGAGATCGGCGACATCGCCAAGGGCCTCGCCGACCGGTACGAGGAGGACAAGATCGGCCTGTCCCTCCCGTCGACCCGGGTGGACGCCTTCAACATCGACCTCGCCAACGAGCTGACCCGCAACGGGCGCCGCTCGGGCCTCACCTTCGCCCCCGAGGGCGGCAGTGAGCGCATCCGTAAGGTCATCAACAAGATGGTCTCGGAAGAGGACCTCATCCGTACGGTGTCCACCGCGTACGGCAACGGCTGGCGGCAGGTGAAGCTGTACTTCATGTGCGGTCTGCCCACCGAGACCGACGACGACGTGCTGCAGATCGCCGACATGGCCACCAAGGTCATCGCCAAGGGCCGCGAGGTGTCCGGCAAGAACGACATCCGCTGCACCGTTTCCATCGGCGGCTTCGTCCCCAAGCCGCACACCCCCTTCCAGTGGGCTCCGCAGCTGAGCGCCGAGGAGACCGACGCCCGGCTGGAGAAGCTGCGCGAGAAGATCCGAGGCGACAAGAAGTACGGCCGCTCGATCGGCTTCCGCTACCACGACGGCAAGCCCGGCATCGTCGAGGGCCTGCTCTCGCGCGGCGACCGCCGGGTGGGCGCGGTCATCCGCGCCGTCTACGAGGACGGCGGCCGCTTCGACGGCTGGCGCGAGCACTTCAGCTACGACCGGTGGATGGAGTGCGCCGAGCGGACCCTGCCCGACTTCGGCCTCGACGTCGACTGGTACACCACGCGCGAGCGCACCTACGAGGAGGTCCTGCCCTGGGACCACCTCGACTCGGGCCTCGACAAGGACTGGCTGTGGGAGGACTGGCAGGACTCCCTCGACGAGACCGAGGTGGACGACTGCCGCTGGACCCCCTGCTTCGACTGCGGCGTCTGCCCGCAGATGCAGACCGAGATCCAGATCGGCCCCACCGGGCGGAAGCTGCTGCCGCTGTCGGTGAAGTAGCCGACCGGCGGTGACATGGCGGTCGGGCGGTGACGTAGCCGTCCGGCGGTGATGTAGCCGTCCGGCGGTGACGTAGTCGTCCGGCGGCCCTCCGTCACCGGGCCGCCCGCGGCACCCACAAAGTAGGCTGGAAGACATCGGGGCCCCGTGGCCCCGGTGTCCGACGGCAAGGAAGTACAAGGAGACAGTCCCCTGGGCAAGCGACAGCCCGAAGGCCCGCCGCCCGCACCCGCGGTGCAACGCATCCGTTTGCGTTACACCAAGCGCGGCCGCCTCCGGTTCACCAGCCACCGCGACTTCCAGCGCGCCTTTGAGCGGGCGCTGCGCCGCGCCGAGGTGCCGATGGCGTACTCGGCGGGCTTCACCCCGCATCCGAAGGTGTCCTACGCCAATGCCGCACCCACCGGCACTGGCAGCGAGGCGGAGTACCTGGAGATCCAGCTGACCGAGGCCCGCGACCCCGAGAAGCTGCGGGCGGTCCTCGACGAGTCGCTGCCCGAGGGGCTCGATGTGACCGAGTCCGTGGAGGCCCACACCTCGGGGCTCGCCGACCGGCTGCAGGCGTCCGTATGGGAGATCCGGCTCGACCGGGTCGCCCCGGCGGACGCCGAGCGGGCCGTCGCGGCCTTCCTGGAGGCCGACACGGTCGAGGTGGAACGCCGGACGAAAAACGGGTTGCGAACCTTCGACGCCCGTGCCGCGGTGGCCCGCCTGGAGACGCTTCCGGCTCGGGCCGATAGGCCCGGCGACGGTGGCTGTGCGATACTGCGGCTGGTGGTACGGCATCTGACACCTGCCGTGCGACCCGACGACGTCCTGTCCGGTCTCCGCGCTACGGCCGACCTGGCGCCGCCGGTCCCCGCAGCGGTGACCAGGCTGGCGCAGGGGCTGCTCGATGAGGAGTCCGGCACGGTGACCGACCCGCTCGCGCCCGATCGCGAGGCAGCTCAGGCCGCTCCAACCACGGCCGCCAAGCTGACCGCCGCGATGGCGCCGGAAGGTCCCGCGTAGGGCCGCCGTCGACGCGCCGCCGATGCACTTGGGAGCCACCCGGGTCCGGCTGGCGCACTGACCAGAAGACTTTCGCCGGTCCCGAAAGAACCGGTCCCGGCGAGCGAGACGACAGCTCCCGTGCGGCGCCCGCGCCCCGGACGGCGGCACCCGCGCACAGTGCGCGGGTGGCCGTCCTGAACCAGGCGCGGATACATGGAGCTTGAAGGGAGAAACGCCCTCATGCTCGAACCTATTGATCAGACCCACCATGTCGAGCACCTGGGGTCCTCAGAGCCGAGTGCCGCGGGGGCCGGGTG
>NZ_JBHYVB010000044.1:63750-64667 GCF_042750115.1 Streptomyces sp. NPDC059455 | reverse complement strand
GCCCTGCCCGGTGAACAACACCGCGAGCCTGCCGGGGGGCGCCACCCCACGAGCCCCCGGAACAGCGCGCGGGCCCGCGCAGGGGACCAGCCCCCCCACCACCAAACCAACCCCCCCGCCCCCCCCCCCCACCGTGACTCGAGCCACCCGCGCCGGGCGGGGGGCGACGCGCCGGGCGCACTGTCGTGGGGTACCGCCCCCCCCCCCCGGAACGGGGGCTTCCCGGGGTTCCGGGACGGGGCTCCTGTCCAGGGTCTCCGGAACGGGGGGCTCTGTCTCGGGTCCTGCAGTAAACGGGCTCTGCTCCGGGACCCGGGATGGGGGCGGGGCTTTGCTCCAGGCCCCGCAACGGGGGGCTCTGCTTCTGGGGTCCCTGGGACCCCAGGGGCTTCTGGGGTTCCAGGGGCGAAGCCCCTGGTAGCGGGAAGGGGCGGGGAGGGGAAACGGTCCGCCGGGCCCCGTAGCCGCCCGCGCCCCGATCCATTTGTTGCGGCAGGATGAAATCCGCACATCAGTGTGTTGGTGCCTTCCGGAAGCGTGTGCGGATCGGGAGGTTCACGGGTGGCGGACGTAGCGTCGGGCGCATCGGATGAAACGGGCAAAAGGGATGCGGGTGGATCGGATGCGGATGGCCCGGAAGCCGGACAGGGCTGGGTAAGGCGGCTGTTCGGCTACTGCTGGCAGTACCGCAGCGATGTGCTGCTCGCTCTCGGCGCCTCGCTCGCCGGAATGGCCGTCATGGCGCTCGTCCCGCTGGTGCCGAAGCTGATCATCGACGATGTGATCGTCTCGCGTGATCGGTCGCTCGCCCCCTGGGCCACTCTGCTGATCGTCGCCGCCCTCGTGGTGTACGTCCTCACCTACGTGCGCCCGTTATAAAGCGGGCGGGGCACCCCCGACGACCACCACGCCCCCCG
>NZ_JBHYVB010000044.1:11043-63740 GCF_042750115.1 Streptomyces sp. NPDC059455 | reverse complement strand
CGCCGCCCGGGGGCCCCGTCGGGTGTGCGCGCCCGGCGTGTGGGCCCCCGCCCCCCCCGCGGCCCGGTCTCCCGCCCCCCCACGGCTCACCCTCGACGTCCAGCACGCCCTGCGCACGGAGATGTTCGCGGCCATCGCCCGCTTCGACGGCAGACGGCAGGACAAGCTCTCCACCGGCCAGATCATCGGCCGGGCCACCAGCGACCTCCAGCTGATCCAGGGCCTGCTCTTCATGGTGCCGATGATGATCGGCAACATTCTGCTCTTCCTGGTCTCGCTCATCGTGATGGCGGTGCTCTCGCCGCTGCTCACCGTCGTCGCCCTCGCCGTCGCCCCCGCCCTGTGGATCCTCGCCTCGCGCAGCCGCATCCGGCTCTTCCCCGCCACCTGGTACGCCCAGGGGCAGGCGGCCGCCGTCGCGGGCGTGGTCGACGGGGCCGTGACCGGTGTCCGGGTGGTCAAGGGGTTCGGGCAGGAGGCGCAGGAGACGGACAAGCTGCGGGAGGTCGGCCGGGGGCTGTTCGCGGCCCGGCTGCGGACCGTAAGGCTGAGCTCGCGCTACACCCCGGCCCTCCAGGCCGTCCCCGCCCTCGGCCAGGTCGCCATGCTGGCGCTCGGCGGCTGGATGGCGACGCGGGGCCAGATCACCCTCGGCACCTTCGTGGCCTTCTCGACCTATCTCGCCCAGCTCGTGGGCCCGGTGCGGATGCTCACGATGCTGCTGACCATCGGGCAGCAGGCGCGGGCCGGGGTCGAGCGTGTCTTCGAGCTCATCGACACCGAGCCCGTCATCGACGAGCGCCCTGATGCCCGGGAGCTTCCCGAGGACGCCCCGGCGACGGTCGAGTTCGACCGGGTGAGCTTCGGCTACGACCCCGAGCGGCCGGTGCTGTCCGAGGTGTCCCTGCGTATCGAGCCGGGCGAGACCCTGGCCGTCGTGGGCGCCTCCGGAAGCGGCAAGTCGACGCTGTCCATGCTGCTGCCGCGGTTCTACGACGTGTCGTCGGGCGCGGTGCGGATCGGCGGCCACGATGTGCGGGAGCTGACGTACGACTCGCTGCGCGGGGCGGTCGGGATGGTGCCGGAGGACAGCTTCCTCTTCTCCGACACCGTGCGCGCCAATCTCGCCTACGGGCTGCCGGACGCGAGCGAGGAGCGGATCCGGGCCGCCGCCCGCGCCGCGCAGGCCGATGGCTTCATCTCCGAGCTGCCGAACGGCTATGACACGGAGGTCGGCGAGCAGGGGATGACCCTCTCCGGCGGCCAGCGCCAGCGGCTGGCCCTGGCCCGTGCGATCCTCACCGACCCCCGGCTGCTCGTCCTGGACGACGCCACCTCGGCGGTGGACGCGCGCGTCGAGCACGAGATCCACGAGGCGCTCCGGGGCGTCATGGCGGGCCGCACCACCCTGCTGATCGCCCACCGCCCCTCCACCCTCGCCCTCGCCGACCGCATCGCGGTCATGGACCGGGGCCGGGTCGCGGACGTGGGCACGGACGAGGAGCTGAGGGCGCGCAGCGCCGTGTACCGGAGCCTGTTGACGGACGAGACCGAGTCGCGCGGCGACGGGCCGGGGGGGGGGGGGGGCGCGGCTCGCCCCCGGGGGGGGCGCGCGCGCCCGCCCCCGCGCCCGACAGTTATCAATTCTTCGGGAGCTGAATGGGCTCGTTCGGCCCGCCCTTTGTCTCGATGGTCAGGAACGACAGAACGTCATCGCCGATGTTCTTCAGGTCATGTAGGTGATATCGCCCCGCGGGGCAGCGGAAATGCTGAGACTCTCCGCGGGCATAAGAGATCTCGTGCGTGGTGCCATCGCTCGAGTGCTGACGGGCCCGGCCATTTGTCAGGGCTATCCAGAAGTAGTCCAGCACATGCCGATGGACGGGAATTCGCTCGCCCGGCTGAAGATGGGTCTCCCAGACGCGCAGTGAATCGGTCTCTTTCACCAGGGTCTGGCCGATAAACCCATGATGGGCGTTGGTGTCGAATTCCTTGTGCAGCTGCGGACTCCAGCGAGCATAAGCCTCGGCGACGACAGTGCTGGAGAGAGAGGTATCGGAACGAGAATCTTTACCCACGAGCGGTGTCCTTTCGCTGAACGACAGGGCGCTGAACGACAGGGCTCACAGAGCGGAGGAGAGTGCTTCGAGCAGGGCGGTGTTCGCGCGCCGATCGCCGATGGTGATACGGCAGGTATCCGGGATCACCCGCCCGGTGTCGGCGACCACGATGCCCGCGCCCCGAAGCTGGTCCATCACGCGCTCGTGCTTGTGCAGCCGGACGAAGAGGAAGTTGGTCTCCGAGGGGAACACCCGGGCCACCGCGGGGTGCTCGGTCAGCGTCGAGGCCATCCGGTCACGTTCGGCACGGATGCGCTGGATGCCGGCGACCACCCGCCGCACATCGGTCAGCCGGTCCCGTACGGCGTGCTGGGAGTCGTTGGTGAACCCGAAGGGCACCTGCACCCGGCGCAGTGCCTCGATGACGCCGGGCTGGGCCAGGGCGATTCCGCAGCGCGCGCCGGCGAGGCCCCATGCCTTGGAGAGTGTCCTGAGCACGATGAGGTTGTCGTGCTGGGCGACCAGCCGGGCGTACGAGGGCTTCTCGCTGAACTCGACATAGGCTTCGTCGATCACCACCAGCCCGCGGCCGCGAGCCACCAGGTGGTGGACCTGCTCCGGGTCGAGCCTGGTCCCGACGGGGTTGTTGGGATCGCACAGGATGGTCACCCGCGGATCGGCCGCCAGGATGCGCTCGGTGTCGAGCTGGGACAGGTCGTCGCCGCGCAGCGGCACCTCGACGACGGGCAGGCGCAGGATGTGGGCGAAGTGGCCGTAGAGCGGGAAGGTGGGTGGTGTGACGCAGACGCGCTCGCCGGGTGACGCCAGCGCCGCCAGGAGCAGCATGACGCCGTCCACCGCCCCGCTGCTGAACAGCACGTGGTCCGCGCTCAGCGCGTGCACGCCCTCGTGGCCGGGGAATGTCGCGATCGTGGCCAGGTAGGTGCCGGCCAGCTCTGTGGTGTCGAGGTGGGGGTATTCGCCCTCGGCGCCCAGGAACGGGTTGGTGTTGCTGGACAGGTCGATCGTGTCGAACCGGGGCACCTGGCGGAAGCGGGCCGGGCCGGGGACGGGCACCCCCGTGACGGGGGGAGCCGCGTACTCCGACAGCGGGTGTTCCGCTCCCGCTTCCTCCGGGGAGGCGAGGCCGGGGGCGCGCAGCCAGTGGTCGAGGGGTACGAACAGATCGGCTCCGAGGCGGCGCATGCGCGGGACATCTCCCCGGCCGAGGTGGACCCACTCCAGGCCGGAGCGCCGGGCGTGAAGGTACAGCCGGTACACGGACGCGGCGAAGAGGTCGTCCCGTGCGATGGGGTCGTCGTGGTCGATGACCTGTGTGAGGGAGTAGATCCCCCGGCCGTTGTGGGATGTGGTGATGAGCCCGGCCTGGACCACGGCGTTCTGTTCGCGGCGCACGAGCATCTCGGTGCGATCGGCCAGCGGGCCGTGTGCCAGTGCGTCGAGGGCTTCGGCGTTGTACAGGTTGTGGTGGCCGCCGTGGCGCTCGGCCTGACGCTGGTGGAGCGTGACGAAGGCGTCTCGCGCCCAGGGACTTCCGTCGAGCTCGCTCAGCCGGATCCGCTCCCAGGTCAGCTCGAGGGAGACCTCGCGGTCGCGGCGGCGGAGGTCGTTGAGTCGTTCGGCGCCGATGCGGGTCCGCAGGGACTCGTCCACCTCCCCGGCCAGCCGGACGACACACTCGCTCTCGGTGGCGATCGGAACGAGCCCTGCCGCCCGCAGTGCGCTGGTGTCGTCGCTGCGGCGCACGTTGGGCACCAGGATCTGGGGCACGCCCAGTGTCTCGGCGCGGCGGACCAGTTCATCGAGGGTGTGGCGGGTGGGGGCGGGGCTGGTCGGGTGGTACGGGGATCCGCCGCCCATCAGCGTGGGGCGCTCGAGCACCGTGGTGTCCAGGGTGGCGAACGCGCCCGCGCCTTGGTCTAGTCGGCCCAAGGCGCACACCGGGTCCGGGGACCCGAGGGCGGTGGACAGCACATGCCGAAGCGCGTCGATATCTGCGGACCTGCGCATGCTCGTTCTCCACTCCTCGTGGTCACTGGGGTGTCCCGGCTCGGTGCGCGTCCAGGTACGCGTCGACGCGGTCGCGGTACTCCTCGAACAGGTCGGCCACGGTGCGGGCGATACCGGCCCGCCAGCCGATGGTGCAGTGGCCGATCAGACCGCGGCGGACGTCGTGGTCGAAGATGGCCGTTTCCCGGCTGTAGTCGCCGCGGTCCAGCCGCACCGGCACTCCGGTGAGCGCGGACAGGTACTCCAGCAGATCGGTGATGCCGACCTCCTCGTCCCCGCCCCAGTTCACCACCCGCGCGGGCGCCCGCGCCACGTCCCACAGCAGCGGCACCTGGCGCACGACGTCATCGGTGTGCAGCAGATTGCAGTAGTTCTGGCCCTCGCGGGGCACCGCGCAGGGCTGTCCCTCGCGCATCTGATTGAACAGGATCATGGGCACGCCACCGTGGCCGTACGGGCCGTAGGCGATGTTGAGGCGGGCGATCACCGTCGGCAGCCCGAGTGTCTCGGCCAGACCGCGTGCCACCCCTTCGGCGGTGATCTTGGCGACGGGGTAGGTGGGCAGCCAGGGCGCGGCCCCGCCCAGCGGATCGCTCTCCCGGTAGCGATGTGTCCGATCGGCGCGGTGGTAGACCACCCCGGACGAGACGTAGAGGAACGACTCGGCGGCAGAGCAGTGGGTCATCAGCCGTGCGGTGCCGACCGCGTTGACACGCGCGGTGTCCTCGAAGTCCTTGCCGTCGCCCCGGTGCACCGCCGAGTGCAGCACATGGGTGAAGTCGCGGGGCAGTCCCTCCAGGTCATCGGTGGCCATGTCCCAGACGGCGGTGTGGGCGCCCACTTCCTCCAGTGCCCCGCGGGCGTGTGGGTCGCCGAACCGGCCCAGGCACCACACCTCGTTGTCGACGGCGAGCGATGCGGCGACGGGCCTCGCGACCTGTCCGGTCCCACCGGTGATGAGTATCTTCTTGCCTTGCATGATCGGCCGCTCCTGGTGGTGTCAGCGGTTGTCTTTGCCGGTCCTCAGCCGAGCGCGCGGGCCAGTTCGTGCCGCAGGGTCGCCTGGAAGGTGTGCACATGCCGCGGGCTCATCAGGGTGTAGTGCTCCCCGTCGACCTCGATATAGGTGTTGGGGTCACGGGTGAACTCGTCCCAGTGGCTGAGCTGGTGATCCAGCCACTCCTCCTTGGTGCCGCGCAGCGGAGTGCAGTAGAAGACCTTCACCCGCCCGACCGAACCCGAGGGTTCGTAGGTGCGGCCCAGGTGCACCATGCTCTGTGCGAGGTGCACCCAGTCGGCGAACCGCTCGAGGGTGAGGTCGAGTTCGGTCAGCCGCCGCTTCGGGGCGTGGTCGATCAGATGGGCGAGCTGATCGGCCTCGGGCAGTGGCCGGAGGGTGGCGGTCAGCCGCTCGATATCGGTGGCGTCGATGAGTTCGAGGAACAGCGCCAGGTTGATCGCGCCGTCCGTGAAGGTGATCTCGTTCATGCGGTCGGAGATCCGCGGTGGCAGATTGAAGACGCCCACGAAGTCAACCTTGTCGCCGTCGGCTTCCAGCCGCTTGGCGATCTCGAATGCCACCGCCCCGCCGTAGGAGTAGCCCGCGACGGCGTAGGGGCCGCTGGGCTGCGCCCGCCGGATGGCCTCGACATAGGTGGACACCATGTCGTCGAACGACTCGAAGTGGGTCTCCCCCTGTCCGAATCCACGGGCCCGCAGCGCGTAGAACGGCCGCTCGCCGGTGAAGTACTTGGCGAGATTGACGAACACCAGCACCTCCCCCAGACCGGGGTGGACGCAGAAGAGCGGCGTCCCGTCCCCGGTGATCTGCAACGGCACCAGCGGATCGTAGGTGGCGTCGCCGCCTGCGCCCTGCCCTGCGGTCAGGCGGCCGGTCAGCGCTCGTACGGTCGGGGCCTGGAGGAGCGTGGACATCGGCACGTCCTCGATGCCGAACGCGGCCTGGATCTCCAGCTTGAGCCGCAGCACGTCCAGCGAGGTACCGCCCAGGTCGAAGAAGCCGGCGGTGGCCGACACCGCCTTGGTGTCCAGGACGCGGGCGTAGATCTCGGCCAGTGCGGTCTCCATCTCGCCCTCCGGCGCCACATGGCCGCCGAGGAACCGGGTGCTGATCTCGTCCGACCGGCGGGCGGCCTCGTCCAGGCTTCCGTTCTCGACGGCCGCGCGGAGCCGCGACCGCTGGATCTTGCCGAGGTTGCCACGGGGGATCTCCTCCTCGGCGACGGGGAGGATCAGCTGAGGGCGGAAGCCCCAGTGCATCACCGTGGAGCTGCGGATCGCCACGATGGCCCGGTACACCGCGATCTCGTCGGCGGGGTCGCCCGCCGGGACGAACGCGATGGCGAGCTGTTCGGTGTCGGCCCCCTCGGGGCGTATCGGGAACGCGGCGACGTGGCCGCGCCTCACCCCGTCCAGCTCGTCCAGGACCGCTTCCAGGTCGTGGCTGTAGTAGTTGACACCGCTGACGATGATGGAGTCCTTGCTACGGCCGACCAGCGTCAACCGGCCGTCGGGGTCGAGGTGGCCCAGGTCTCCGGTGCGGAACCAGCCGTCGGCGGTGAAGGCCTGCGCGGTGGCCCGCTCATTGCCGAAGTAGCCGCCCGAGACCATCGGGCCGTGCAGCTGCACCTCCCCCGGCTCGGCCGTCACGGGCCGGTCGGTGGAGGCCAGCACCGTGCCGTCGTCGTCGGTGACGCGAATCCGCAGGCCCCGCACCGGGCGGCCCAGCGGGGGGAACTCCGTCTCCAGGTCACGGGTGGCGAAGTCGCGGTTGAACACACTGCCCGCGCAGGTCTCGGTCATCCCGAACGCGGGCACGATCACATCTCCGCGCAGCCCGTAGGGCGCGAGCGTGTCCAGGAACGCCCGTACGGTGGCGGTCACGGTGGCCTCGCCGCCGGAGATGATGTGCCGCACCTGTGACAGGTCCGCCTCCTGCCGCGATGCGGGCCGCACGGCGAGTGCCTGGTTGATCTGCCCGAACAGGAAGTTGGGGGTGAACGTCACCCTCACCCGATGGGCCGTGAGCAGCCTGAGGAACTCCACGGGGTCCGCCAGCACCGTGGCGGGCGTCGTCATGACCTGGGCGGCGCCGTTGAACATCGGCAGCAGATGCGCCTCGATCGCGGCGATGTGATCGACCGAGATCCAGTTCAACGAGGTGTCGTCGGGCCCGAGTTCCAGCGCCCCCGCCTTACCGGCCTGCGCCGCCAGCAGATTGGCGTGGGTGAGCCTGACCGCCTTGCTCGATCCGGTGGACCCGGAGGTGAGCATCAGCAGGGTGAGATCGTCCGGCGCGGGCACATGGAGCTGATCGGGCTCGGCCGCGGCATGGCTCAGCTCCTCGACCGTGACGGACCGCAGCCCGGCCTCGGGCAGGTCTCCATGAGCCGTCTTGGACACGATCACCAGCGGGTCGCCCAGGAGCGTGCGCAGATGCTCCAGCTGGGCACGCCACCGGGAAGGGTCGGCCGGCGGTGCGACCGGGCACGGCACGGCACCGGCGAGTACGCATCCCCAGAAGGCGCGGAAGAAGATCTCCGGATCACCGGCCGCGATGAGCACTCGGTCGCCCGGGGCGGTACCGCGCTCCCGCAGCCCTTGCGCGATCCGGCAGGCGCACTCCCGCAACTCGGCGTAGGAGAGGAACGGGCCGCCGATGAACGCGATGCCTTGAGTCGTGTCGCGGGCCGCGCGCTCGAGCAGCTGCGGGAGTGTCGAAGCATGACGTTGATCCGGCATGGGGGAAGTCCTCCGATCAGAAGGGACGGAAAACCATGGCGAGCAGGGCTGGGGGCGCGACGCCGCGCCGGGGAAGGGCACCGGGGCCGGGCTCTGACACCGCCATCGGCGGTGGTGCGAATCGTGGGGGCGCGGCTGAACGCGGCTGGGGCGGGCGGAGCTTGGCGCCCGCGGCACGTGTGATCGAGGTGGACGCGACGGTGTCGGCGCCGGGGTGTCCCGGGCCGGTGGCTAGGTCGGACCGGCCGTCAGATCAGGTGGATCCGACCTCGTTGAATCGCACGATGTCCTCGATCGTCTTCCGCAGTTTCAGCTCATCCGGGTCGGAGACGATGGCCTGTCCCACGCGGCCATACGGCCCGACCGGCGCATCAGGCGATGAATCGTAGACGATCTCATCGAAAAGGAAGTTCTGCTCAAAGTCGCTCTGGGTTACATTGCGCCCGTTGGGACGGCGCAGAAGAATGTAGCCATGGAAGCGCTCCGGCGTGCGCTGGTCACCCAGACCCCGAGCCGCCCCCTCACCCAGCGCGAGACTGATTTCGACGTCAAAGAGATCGACGCCGTATGTCAGCTGATTGACCTGAGGGGACAGCGCCCCGGGGAGGCGGATGGCGCACTCGCCGAAGGTCAAACCTTCTCCGCTCGTGAACGCTTCCATATGGAATACGCAATCAGGGGCGTTCAGGCTGGTGAGCGCTTGCCCGGCGAGCGTCTCCATCTCATCGAACAGGACGGAATGCCGCTTCCGGTCCAGGACGTACGCGGACAGGATGCCGCCCTGTACGGCCCTGAGCGGTGAGATGTGGTAGCTGCTCATGGACGACCACTGAAGGTTTCCTTTTTCCCAGACGCCGTCGAGATAGACCTCCGGACCGTCCATGAAGGACTCGGCGACGATCTCGACATCCGACTGACCGGTGAAGGGCGTCAGGGCCTGTGCGTACTCTTCCGGGGTACGCACGATGTTCGTACGGAGAGCGCCGGCCCCGGTCGCCGGCTTGACCACGAAGACCTCTCCCAGATCGTCGGCGAGCTCCGCGAACGACGTGCCCACGGGCACATGACGGCAGCGCGCCCGCCTGATCCGGGGCGGCAGCACGCTCTTCTGGAGGTACTTGTCCCGGAAGTGGAGAGCCGTCCTGGAATCGGCATTCCCGGGAAGGTTCAGCTGCTGCCGTAAGTAGGTTGCCCCGAATACGCCCATTTCATGGACGCTCAGCACCCCGGCCACATCGTCAATGCCCGCGGACAGCACTGCTCGGAAAATCTCCTGGGCGTTCTCCATGTCGGCGACCCATGTGAATCTCCGACTCTTCGGCGGACTCGCCGGCGCCTGGACAATATAGTAAGGATCAATGCCGCGGCGCCGCAGTGCCTGATCGAGATCGCCTCTGTACCCGATAACAATCATCGTCGGCATTCTCGCCTCCCCGTTACGGCTAGCCAAAACTTGAAGAAGTCATTTGCCGTACTGCCACCCGATATCGATTCGGGTGGACCGGTGGATCGGTGATGTCTCGCGATGAGCTACTTCGAGGCCAGCACCGAGGCATCGTTTCACAGGGATACGAAAATGTGATCCATTGAGGATGGGCTTGTGACGCAAGTCACAAGCCGGGCAATGAGCACTAATGGAATTGCTCATTCCATTAGTGCTCATGGAGTGTCTTCGCCATTCCGGTCATGCCTCGCATAGCGCTACATGGAGAAAATGGCGCGGGTCTTCCGCTCAGATCGCGGTGAAGCCGCCGTCCGCCGCGACCACGGCGCCCGTGATGAAGCTGGAGCGCGGCGAGGCGAGGAAGCAGAGCACTTCGGCGATCTCCTCGGGCTGGGCCACCCGGCCGAGCGGCTGGGCGTCGGCGAAGGAGGCCAGGTACGCACGGCTGTCGGGACGGAACGTATCCAGGAAGTCCGTCTCGATGACACCCGCGGCCACGATGTTCGCCCGGATGCCCAGCGGCCCGCCTTCCACGGCGAGAACCTTCGTCAACTGGGCCAGGGCACCTTTGGAGGCGCTGTATGCGGCACCCTCCGGCAGTGCGACGGTGCATGTGTAGGAACCCGTGCTCACGATGGCTCCACCACCGCGCTCCTTCATGACGCGGAATGCCTCACGGGCGAAGAGGAAGGAGCCCCGGGCGTTGACCGCCAGCACGGTGTCCCAGTCCTCCGCCGTCGTCTCCGTGACCGGCTTGTTGAGGGTGCGCCCAGCGTTGTTGACCAGGATGTCCAGGCCGCCGAAGGCATCGACGGCTTCCCGTACCGCGCGGTGAGCGGTCGCCTCGTCCGTGATGTCGCCGACCACGGGACGTACGCCCGGGAAGTGCTCGGTCAGTTCCCCCACCTCGTGGCGCACGTCGACGGCCACGATCCGCGCCCCGCGGCGGTGCAGCAGCCGGACGGTCTCCTTCCCGACGCCGCGTGCCGCCCCGGTGACCAGGGCGATCCTGCCCGTGAACTCCGCGGAGTCGGCGGAATGAGTGGTTGTCGTCATGGTGCCGTCCTTCTTCGATGCCACTGCGGGAAGCGGCGGGGTCGTCTCGCGCCACCGAGTCTGGGCAGTGCGCCACGGGCCGGCCAGGACGCCTGCTGCCTGGGTGCGACACACCCAGGCAGCCGGTCGCGGCGTCTCGTAGCCTGGCGGCATGG
Organism: Streptomyces sp. NPDC059455; assembly: GCF_042750115.1. NCBI lineage: Bacteria > Bacillati > Actinomycetota > Actinomycetes > Kitasatosporales > Streptomycetaceae > Streptomyces > Streptomyces sp. NPDC059455. The sequence goes on along the minus strand of NZ_JBHYVB010000044.1, from coordinate 53,232 downwards.
GTGACAACGACCTGGGAGAATTCCTGCGAAGCAGCAGGTCAGGACTTCGGCCCGAAGAGGTCGGGATGGCGAGCCACGGCACCCGCCGCGTTCCCGGGCTGCGCCGTGAGGAGGTCGCGGTGCTGGCCGGTGTCAACGCCGACTACTACACCCGCCTGGAACAAGGCCGGGAGCGCCACCCCTCCGCGCAGGTGCTCGACGCACTCAGCCGCGCGCTGCGCCTCGACGGCGATGCCCGGGACCATCTGTACCGGCTCGGCGGCACGGTGCCCGCCGAACCCGCCGCCCGCGTGTCCGACCAGGTCAGCCCCGGGTTGCGGCAGCTGATGGACGGCTATCCGCACACGCCTGCCTTCGTGCTCGACCGGACCCTGGACATCCTCGCCACCAACGCGCTGGCCGACGCCCTCTACTCGCCGTTCCACCCGGCGGACAACCTGGCCCGCATGGCGTTCGCGGACCCCGCGGGCCGCACCTTCTACCGGGACTGGGACCGGGCGGCCCAGGCCACCGTCGCGAATCTGCGCCACGCGGCGGGCTACGAGCCCGACAATCCGCGCCTGCGCGGGCTCGTGGACACCCTCACCGAGCGCAGCGTGGACTTCGCGCGCCTGTGGGACAGCCACACCGTGCGCGGCAAGACCCAGGAGGCCAAGCGGTTTCTGCACCCCGACGTCGGCCCCGTCACGCTCAGCTACCAGGCGTTCGACGTGCGGGAGGCCCCGGGCCAGCAACTCGTCATCTACCACGCGGAGCCCGGCAGCGGCAGCGCGGAGGCGCTGCGTCTGCTCGGCTCCATCCACGCGACACGCACCCGGCCCTCCCCGCGCGGCGCGGACCGCACCTGAGTTCAGGCGCCCTTCTGAGAGCGGTGAGGAGCCGGTCGGTCCCGGCCCCTCACGGTCGGTCAGTCGGTGCGCTCAGTCACGCGCGAGCAGTTCGAGCGTGTCGATGACGCGGTTCGAGAAGCCCCACTCGTTGTCGTACCAGGCCACCACCTTGATGTGCTTGCCGTCGACGCGGGTGAGGGCGGCGTCGAAGATGGACGACGCCGGCCGGCGGGTGATGTCGCTGGAGACGAGCGGCTCGTCGGAGTAGTCGAGGATGCCCTTGAGCTTGCCGTCGGCGGCGGCACGGTAGGCCGCGAGCACCTCGTCGCGGCTGACGTCCCGGGAGACCGCGGTGTTCAGCTCCACGATCGAGCCCACCGGTACCGGTACGCGGATCGAGTCGCCCGACAGCTTGCCGTCGAGGTTCGGCAGCACCAGGCCGATGGCCTTGGCGGCCCCGGTGGTGGTGGGCACGATGTTCACCCCGGCGGCGCGGGCGCGGCGCAGGTCGCGGTGCGGGCCGTCCTGGAGGTTCTGCTCCTGGGTGTACGCGTGCACCGTGGTCATGAAGCCGTGCTCGATACCGGCCAGGTCGTCCAGTACGGCTGCCAGCGGGGCCAGCGCGTTCGTGGTGCACGAGGCGTTCGAGACGATCACGTGCTCGGCGGGGTCGTAGGCATCGGTGTTCACGCCGTAGGCGAGCGTGACATCGGCACCGGCGGAGGGGGCGCTCACCAGCACACGCCGGGCGCCGGCCCGGAGGTGCGCGCGGGCGGCGTCCGCCGCGGTGAAGCGGCCGGTGGACTCGAGCACGATGTCGACGCCGAGCTCGGCCCACGGCAGGTCGGCGGGCTCGCGCTCGGCGAGCACCTTGATGCGGCGGCCGTCGACGATGAGGTCGGTTCCGTCGACCTCGACGGAGCGGCCGAGTGGACCGAGCGCGCTGTCGTACTTGAGCAGATGGGCGAGGGACTCGGGGGCGGTGAGGTCGTTGACGGCGACCACCTCGAGCTCGCTGTCGCGCTCGAGCAGGGCGCGGAGGGTGTTGCGTCCGATGCGGCCGAATCCATTGACGGCGATGCGGGTCATGAAGATTCCTTTCGTTTCCGCCCCCATCGTCGGCATCCGGATCCCCGGCCGACAGTGGCATGAACGCCACCACACGCAAGGATCTCGCCACAGTCATCGCCACCCTCCACACGAACGGCGCTCGGAAGGAGCCTCAGGACGAGAAGGTGTGGCGGTACTCCGTCGGGGAGGTGCCGAGAATGCGGTGGAAGTGCAGACGCAGATTCGCGCCGGTGCCGAGCCCGACCCGGCCGGCGATCTGCTCCACGCTCAGATCGGTGCGTTCGAGCAGCTCACGCGCCAGGTCCACGCGTGCCCGAAGCACCCACTGCATCGGTGTGTAGCCGGTGTCCTCCACGAACCGCCGGGAGAAGGTGCGCGCCGACACCCGCGCGTTGCGGGCGAGCGCTTCGAGTGTCAGCGGTTCGGCGAGGTGCCCCAGGGCCCACTCCCGCGTGCTCGCGAACAGGTCGCCGAGCGGCTCGGGCACACTCCGGGGCACGTACTGCGCCTGTCCCCCGCTGCGATACGGCGCCGCCACCAGCCGTCTCGCCACATGGTTGGAGAGCCCGACGCCGTGGTCGCGCCGCACCAGGTGCAGACAGAGGTCGATGCCGGATGCCGCGCCCGCCGAGGTGAGCACGTCGCCCTCGTCCACGAACAGCACGTTCTCGTCCACCCGTACGAGCGGATGCCGCTCGGCGAGAGCCTTTGTGTAGTGCCAGTGGGTCGTCGCCCGCTTGCCGTCGAGCAGGCCCGTGGCCGCCAGCGCGAACGCCCCGGTGGAGATGGCCGCGAGCCGGGTGCCACGCTCGTGGGCGGCCATGAGCGCGCTGACGACCGCCGCCGGTGGTTCCGTGGTCGCCGGCTCCCGGTAGCCGGGGATGAAGACGGTGTCGGCGTGCTCGAACGCCTCGAGGCCCTCGGCCACGTGGTACGAGAGTCCTTCGCCACCGGTCACCGGCCCGGGTGCGGCGCCGCATACCCGCAGCTCATAGGGCATGCTCGGCCGGTTGGAGAACACCTGCGCGGGGATGCCGACGTCGAGTGGCTTCGCGCCGTCGAGCACGAGCACGACGACGTGGTGGTTCTTCCGGCTCATCGGGCTCCTTCGGCTTCCCGCGATCGAACGGGGCCCCGTGCGCACCCGTGACCTCGATGACGACTACCGCGAGCATCCTGCCACTGGCTGCCAGGCCGTCCGGCCACCCAGCACCCAGCTGAGGTCGTGTTCGGTGTGTTCCCGCGAGCGGGCGCTGAGCTGGTCGCTGATCCACATCTTGGTGGGCCGCGGCACCCGTGGATCGGCGACAAGTGCTTCCAGATCCTGGTGCGTTGTCGCGTACGAGCGGCGGATCGCGCAGCTCACCAGCCCCAGGGCGTACCGCTCCGGAAAGACCACGCGATCGGCGTCGTCCTCCGGGCCGCGCTCCTTGAGGTGCTCCCACAGTCTCCGGTACACGGCCGGGGAACCGTGGTCGAAGATGCTGTCCATCGCGCCACGGAGGGACTTGGCGAGGTGGTTCTCCGCGGCGCGGCCCTGTCGCGAGGCCACGGCCGCGCCGATGACGCGGATCAGCAGCTCGGCGGCGGGTGCCGCGCCGTGTGCGGCGCTGAGCCGCCGCACCAGTTGGCCGAGCCCGCTGATCAGTCCGGCGTCGGTCGGTGGGGCGAAGGCCAGGTCGAGGGCCGTGGTGAGGGCCGTGGGGGTGAGCGGGCCGGACTCACAGGCGGCCTGGAGCAGGGCCTTGCGGGCGGCGTTCCGGGTGGCGGCCGACGCGTCGTCGAGGAGGGGGATGCCTCCCTCGGTGTCGAACACCAGCTCCGAAAGGAAGGTGTGTGCCGTGGTGTACTGGGCGGGTTCGCGCGCCGCGATGGTTCCCACCAGCCCGAGGAAGGCCGCCCGGGTCTTCTGGTCGGAGAAGGTGCCGTACCGCGGCAGGAGTTCGGCCAGGCCGGGCACGGGGAGGACGCCGGCGGACACGGAGCATTCCCAGAGTGTGAGTGCCTGGCGCTGCCGCTTTCCGCTGTTGCCCTCGGCGATCTCATCCGCGATCAGCCCCGTGAGGGCCGGTGCCGATGCCCGTAGCGCGGCCAGCACCCGCTCATGGGCGAGGGGCGGCAGCGGACCCGTGCCCTTCTTGGCCCGGCCGGTGGTGATGGCCTCCAGGAGCACGGTGTCGGCGTCCATGAGCGACAGGTTCACCAGCAGGCCGATGTGGCGCTCGGTGTGGAGCCCGGCGTCCGTGACCGCCCGGTGCAGGGATTGGCGGACGAGGCTCCGGGCGGCGGCCGGGGCGGTCGTCGCCTTCTCGATCCTGCTCACCGCGGTGGGGTGACCGCCGAGCGCGGCCGGCAGGAGGAGCGTGGCCAGGCCGTCCCGGGACAGCCACAGCTCGGAGTCGGCGTCCCAGCCGGAGTGTTCCAGTACCTGCCGCACGCGCTGTGGGGGTACGTCCCGGTGGGCGAGGATCCGGCGGGCCACGAGCGCGAGCCGCTGCGAGGGCGTGACCGGCTGGTTCTCGGGGCAGGGCAGCGCCTTGAGCATGGCGGCGAGCCGGTGGACGAGACGTTCCGCGGCGGCGCAGTCGGTGCTGAGCAGCAGGGGGAGGACCATCCGGTGCTGCAGTGCGTGCGGCGCTCCCGGCCCGGTCATCGCCAGACAGCGGTCCAGGGTGGCCTCGATGGCCCAGTGGCCGTGCGGAAGGGTGGTCAGAACGGCTGTGGCGGCGATGAGTCCGGCGTTGCCCGCGGTGTCGTGGTCGTCCGCCTCGAGGAGCGCCACCGCGGCGTCGAGGCGACGGGTCCAGGGGTGGGGTGCGGCGGCCGGACCGCCGTCGGGGTCGTCGGCGTCATCGGCGGGGAGTCCGTGGTCACCCGGGAGTCCGTGGTCACCGGAGCGTCTCTGGTCGCCCGGGAGTCCCTGGTCATGGGTCCACGAGGCGGCCAGCACCCTCGCCAGGGCCGTTTGGAAGAGCTCGACGTCGTACGACTTCCGCGCGAGACGCACACGCCGCAGACGCTCCTGGACGGCGGCGGCCCACTCCGCCGAGCCCAGTGTTTCCCAGTGCCGTGCCCATAGGGTCATGACGCCGGACGCCAGCTCGGAAAGCCCCCGGGTCAGGGCGAAGTCGAGCATTTCCATGAGGCCCGTCCGGGCTGACGCCACATCGACGTGTGACGTCAGCACGAGCAGCCGAGGCAGGACGTCGAGGCCCGCGCAGGCCGTACGGCGCCCAGTCAGCTCCCGTACGCAGCCCCAGTCGGCGAGGGCGGCGTGGACCGCGAGCGAGTTCTGGGCGGCCAGCCGTTCCAGCGCTTCGAGGACGGCCTCCCGCAGGCTGGGTTCCTGCCTCTCCCACAGCCCGTGGAGCCGCGGCAGGAGGGCGTCGACATCCGTGTCGCGCACGGTCGGGGCCAGCACCGCGTACCGTCGGGCGACACCGTGCGGCGCCGTCGCGAGCAGGGGCTCGACGGGGACGCCCACGGTCGGGTTCCGGGCCGCGACGGCCACGGCGACGGTGTGCAGGATCATGGCGTCCTCGTGCGCCGCCATACGGATCAGCGTGTCCCGTACCGGGCCGCGATACCGTTCGGACCCCGCGGCGAGCATGAGGAGCTGTTCGAGGATCGCCCCGGCGAAGAAGTCGCGGGGATGGGACCCGATCCACTCGCACAGCGACAGCAGCGCCCGCGCCCCGGTGAGGTGCAGCAGGCCGCGCGCGGCCGCGTACTCGAACATGGTCTGGTGGAAGAAGTGGATGCCGTCCGAGGCTCCCCTGCCCAGCACGCCCCGGTCGATCAGCAGATCCAGGGACGACCGGACACGGGCGGCTTCGTACGGCCACGCGTGGCGTGGGCCGCCATGCGGCGAGCTGAGCCGCTCGATCAGGTCCTCACGTGACAGCTCGGTACGGCCGGCCGACATCAGCACGACGGCGATCGCGCCGGTGATCGAGGAGAGGTCCTCCGGCGCCGTGGCGCTCTGGTTGCCGTGATGGCGCCGGTCGGTGACGACCCGGTGGTCCCAGTAGCGGCGGTAGAGGCCGGTGGCGTCGATCTCGGCGCTGGGGAACGCCCCGTCGTCCCGGGCGAGTTCGAACAGCAGCCGCAGCTGGAGGGGGCTTCTGCACACCTCGCGCACCGGCAGTCCGCGGGCCACGGGCTCCATCAGCCTCCGCACCCGCGCCCCGTCGTCCCGGGGGACGGCGTCGGGGCAGTAGAGCGCGGCGTGGCCACGGATGGCGTGGGGGATCTCGCCGTCGTCGTAGGGGCCGAGCGACATCCGGAGGAAGCCGGTGCGCAGCCGGTTCGCCTCCTCCGGCCGGGAGGTCAGCACCAGGCGGACACCGGCGGCGGCGAGATCCTCGCACAGGTCGAGCAGCACCATCTCGTGGTGGTCGTCGTGCAGCAGCAGATCGGCGGTGTCGAGGAGCACGACGGGTGTACGCCCCCGGGTCCGGGCGTGAGTGGCCCCGGACACGACGGTCGCGGGGGTCAGCATGGGCGTCGCGGAGGCGCCGCTCAGGGGGCGCAGCAGCCAGGCGGCGTTGACCAGGAAGACCTCGGCGTCCTCCAGAACGGTCAGGTCCCGGGCGAGGCCCCACAGCAGGCTGCTCTTGCCGTTCCCGGCGTCCCCGGTCACCAGGACCGCCTTCGGATCATCGTCGTAGAGGGCCTCCACCACCCGGTCCTGGATGGCGCGCCGCACATACAGCCCGCCGCTGAGCTGCGGTGGGGAGCCGGTGTCAGCGTCCGGCCGCGGGGAGTCCACGAGGTCCAGGTCGTCGGAGAACCTCCGCGCCCAGCGGTGGAGTTGGCGGTGTGCGGCCGGTCCGGCGTCCGGTGGGGTTCCCGCGTCTGCCGGTGGGGTTCCCGCATCTGGGGGCGGGGGCGGGGCCGTCGGACCTTCCGGGAACCGTTCCGGTACCGGCCCCGTGGGAGTCTCCGGCCCAGGTGCGGCGGCGGGGCCGCCGCCGGGTGGCAGTTCGCGGAGGACGGAGAAGGCGAAGGCGGCGGCGTGGCGGGCCGCGCGGGACTGCCAGCCCTCGGCGTCCGCGTCGTACTTCTTCCCATCGGCCCGGTCGCTGATCCCGCGGACGATCAGGGCGGGTAACGCGGCGTTGAGATGGGCGGCCTGCGCCACGCCCGCACCCTCCATCTCGATGGCGGCGGCGTCCTGGTAGTTCCGGCGCAGTTGCCGTCGCAGGGGCGAGTCCGCCGAGTTGAGGACGACCTCACCCGCGGCCACGGGTTTGAGGTGTACGGCCGGGCGGGCGGCGCCGGGCGGGCGGTCCCGCAGCAGCTCGGTCCACGCACCGGACCTGCGGGCCATGCGGGCCAGCTGGTCGAGTTCCTGACGCACCGGCCAGACCCGCGGGCGGGAGTGGAACTCACCGTCCTCGTCCTTGCCTCCGTGGTACGCGTACACATGCGTGGCCATGACGACGTCCCCGAGCTGGACATCCCCCTTGAGGGCCCCCGCCACCCCGACGAATGCCACGGCGCGCGGGCCGAACATGGTGATCGCCCGCTCGGTCAGCACGGCCGCCCCCTGGTTGCCGTCACCGAGCTCGGCAAGCGCCACCCGCCACGGCGTGCCGTCGAGCCGGCCCACCTCGAACAGGGTGCCCGCCGGGTGGAGTCGCGGCCGCGGATCCACCAGGTGCGCCCGGACCGCCTCGTACTCCACGTCCAGTGCGGTCAGCACGACGAGTGAGTCGCTGTGATGCCCGGTGCTCTCCACGTCTCCCCCCGGCCACGGTCGACCCTCGTGCGGCCCGCGGGCGAAATGCTACCGTCCGCGATCTCCCGGGGCGGGGACCAGCGGAGGTACCGAACGCTCAACGGACGTACGAGCCGCCGTGACCATCGGTATCCCCGAGCGGCGCCGGCTGCTTGGATGCGCGGTATGGATCTCCCCCACACAAGCCCTTTTGTCCCGAGGCCGATGGCCGTGCCTCCGTTCGACCCCGAGCTGAGCGTCGCGCTGGAGTCCTTGGGCAACGGGCCGAGAGAGCCGATCACTCCGGGAAATCTCGCGGCCCGGCAGAAGCGGGACGCCGCGACCCGGCCCAGGCCGACGGCCGATGACCTCCGGGCCGATGGCCGTTTCGAGGTGGCGGAGCTGTCCGTCCCCGGGCTGCGGGACGGGCCCGATGTCACGCTGGTGAGCGTGCGGCCCGCCGGGCGCGAAGGGCCGCTGCCGCTGCTGTACTACATGCACGGCGGCGCGATGATCATGGGCAACGCATGGTCGGTGCTTCCGCGGATCCTTCGCGAGTGGGCCCACCCGCTGGACATGGCCGTCATCTCGGTCGAGTACCGGCTGGCGCCGCAGACGCGGTACCCCGGACCGCTGGAGGACTGCTACACGGGGCTCCTCTGGGCCGCCGGGCACGCGGCCGAACTGGGCATCGACCCGGACCGCGTCATCGTCGGCGGGAAGAGCGCCGGCGGCGGCCTCGCCGCGGCCCTCGCCCTGCTGATCCGTGACCGCGGCGGCCCCGGCGTCCTCGGGCAGCTCCTGCTGTGCCCCATGCTCGACGACCGCGGACACACCTTCTCCAGCCACCAGATGTCGGGCCTCGGCATGTGGGACCTCGTCTCCGGCGAGACCGCTTGGAAGGCGCTGCTGGGCGACCGGTACGGCCGGGCGGACGTGCCGCCCTACGCGGCGCCCGCCCGCGACACGGACCTCTCCGGTCTTCCTCCGGCGTTCATAGACGTCGGATCGGCGGAGATGTTCCGCGACGAGGACGTGGCGTACGCGAACGGGATCTGGCAGGCCGGCGGCCAGGCCGAACTGCACGTATGGCCCGGCGCGTACCACGGCTTCGACGGCATGGCGCCGCAGGCGGCCATCAGCAAGGACGCACGCCACGCCCGCACCCGCTGGCTCAGGCGCCTCCTCGCTCACTCCAGGGACACCGAGCCGAGGCTCGCCGGATGAGCCGGGCGGGGCGGATTCCGCCACCAGTTTTTCCCCCCCGGGCGTACGGCGGATGAAGCGGTAAGGCCCGCCATACATACCCCCAACCACCGGCTTCAGGCGGCCTCCGACCGCCGCCTGGACGACGCGGTCGTCGGCCGGGAGTCCGATTCCCGCGCCCCGCCGGGAATCAACCGCAGATGACGCCGCTCGCGTGCGTGCCGCGGGGCCGAGGACGACCCGGACAGCCAGTCCTCGACACGGTCCATGACCAACAGCAGCAAAACCAGCGTGGGCAGCACTAAAACCGCTACAACGATCACAACGAAGGGCCCCTTCCTCAGCAGGCGACCCCGGTCGGGTGCCCGCGGCAGCCCAGCGCGCCAACGGTGTTGTGTGGGGATGATGTGAAGGTCAAGCGCGGTGCCGACCCCATGGGCGAACCCGGATCCGGGCCTACGGGGGGCAAATTCGCTGGACATCGCGTGCCCCAGCGGTGAAGGGTGACGGCATGAACCAGGAGGAGATCTGGGACGTCGACGCCGCGCAGCGCTATGACACGCCCGGTACGGGCATGTTCGCGCCCGACATCCTGCGGCCGACCGTGGACCGCCTGGCCGAGCTCGCGGGCGGCGGAGCGGCGCTCGAGTTCGCCATCGGCACCGGCCGGGTGGCCGTCCCGCTCGCCGAACGAGGGATCCCCGTCACCGGCATCGAGCTGTCGCGTCCGATGATCCAGCAACTGCGCACCAGGGCCGACGAAGCGACGATCCCGGTCATCGTGGGTGACATGGCGACGTCCGTGGCTCCCGGGGAGTTCACGCTCGTCTATCTCGTCTACAACACCATCTCCAACCTGCTCACCCAGGCCGAGCAGGTCGAGTGCTTCCGCAACGCCGCCCGCCACCTCGAGCCCGGTGGCAGGTTCGTGATCGAGCTCTGGGTGCCCGAACTGCGCAAACTCCCGCCGGGCCAGACGGCCACCGTCTGGCAGGCCGAGCCCGGCTACATCGGGTTGGACACCTACGACGTACTGCGCCAGCACGTCGTCTCACACCACTTCCGGTTCGACGACACCCGGCAGGCCCGGCTGACCCGCAGCCCGCACCGTTACATCTGGCCCGCTGAACTCGATCTGATGGCCCAGCTGGCGGGATTCGAGTTGGAGAGCAGGCACGGGGACTGGTCCGGCGCCGAATTCACCGCCGAGTCGCGCTCCCACGTCTCCGTCTACCGAATCCCGCCGAGCCGGTAGCCCCGCTTTCGTCGAGGCCCTCTGAGCGGGGGCGGTTATGGGCGAACGGAGGCCAGCTCCCGCAGGCGAGGTTCTCCGACCATGGTCAGCATGTCGGAGTGGCGTGGCTCCCAGCCCAGTTGACGACGGGTCCGTGGGGCCCGGCAGCGGCTGGACGACGCCATGATCAGGGCACCGAACTCTCCCCAGATATCGGCCGCCTCCGCTTCGTCGACACCGCCGGTACCGCATCCCAGATCGTCGGCCACCCGCTCCGCGAGCCATCGATTCGGGGGCTCGCCCGCCACTGCGTGGTAGAGCGCCCCTGAGGTTCCCTTGTCCAAGGCCAGGGTGAACAGGCGGGTGACATCGTCGCCTCGACCGCCTTGCGTGCGGCGGCCAGGGGTTCGACGGTGAACGGATCCTCTTCGGCGAAGCTGTCCTCGCTCCAGGCGCCCGCGGTGCGCTGGAGAAACACACCGGTGCCGGAGAGGAACACCAGTGTCTTTCCGCTGTCGGCCAGGGCCTGGATCAGGTTGTCGAGGGTCGCGGTCTCCTGGGCCGGGTCTGCCGCGGCCGTGTAGATGACGGTGTCGGCGAGGCGTGCCGCGGCGAACGTCTCGGGCAGCCGCGCCTCCAGGTCCCCCGCGACCGGGTTGATGCCGTCGGCTTCGAGCGCGGCGGCCGCGGTCTCGGTGCGGGCCAGGCCGGTGATGTGATGTCCCGCGCCCGCGAGATGACGGGCGACGGCTCCACCGACGAATCCGGTGGCACCGATGATGAAGATCTCCACGACGGTTTCCTTCAGCCCGGCAGCGTGCTGATCTCGCCGCCGTCGGCGAAGAGGATCGCGCCGTTGATGTAGCTGCTCGCGGGGCCGGCGAGGAAGGCGACGATCTCGGCGATCTCGCGCGGCTCACCCGCCCGGCCCCGGGCGTTGACCTGGTCCAGCACGGCCACCTGATCTCCGAACATGGCGGAGGTGCCTTCGGTCTTCACCGGTCCGGGCGAGACGGTGTTGACCCGCACCCCACTGCCACCGAACTCGGTGACCCAGTAGCGGGTGAGTATCTCGACACCGGCCTTGGAGGCCCCGTAGGCGGCGCCGATCGGCGCGGGTGTCCTGGCCGCACTGGATCCGATCGTGATGACCGAGCCGTGTCCCCGCGCGACCATGGCCGGGGCGAGCGCGCCGACCAGGAGGAACGGGGCTCGGGTATTGACCGCGATATGCCGGTCGAAGCTGGTGGCGTCGGTCTGTGCGGTCGGCGCAAAGGCGTAGTGACCCGCGTTGTTCACCAAGATGTCCACCTCGCCCGCCGCCGAGGCCAACCGCAGCGTGTCCTCGGCATCGGTCAGGTCCGCGGCGATGAAACGGGCGGATCCGCCCAGCTCCGCGATTTCCTTCACCAGGGATTCGCCGCGGGCGCGGTCCCTCCCGTGCAGGACGACCTCCGCACCCTGCTCGGCCAGCCGCTGGGCCACGGCACGGCCGATGCCCGAGGTGGCTCCGGTCACCAGGGCGATACTGCCCCGCAGCGGGGTGCCTCCACTGACGCTACTGGCGATGCCGACGCTACTGGCACTCATGGCGATCTCACTTTCTGTCCATGTGGGTAGGGGCGCGCACGCAGCAGGGCGCCCTGCTGTCGTGTGTTCGCAGCCTCGACAGAAACTATGCGCGACAGATGTTCTGTTTGCAAGAACATCTGCCGGGCCGCCGACATGCGGTACATTGCCGGTGTGAGTGCTTCACCTTCCGCCGCCAACGGCGGCGACGCCGCCGATACCGCCACCCGCGCCGCCACCCGCGAACCCGGGCTCGAGTCGGATCTGGGGTGGGCCATCCGCATGGTCTCCTCGGCCTTCCGCAGAGTGGCCACCAGTTCCGTGGAGGACCTGCCGGGTGGGCCGCGGGGCTATCTGGTCCTGGTCGCCGTGGCGTCCGGCGAACCGCCGTCCCAACTCGCCCTCGCGCAGCAGGTGAGCCTCGACCGCACCGTCATGACGTACCTGCTCGACGATCTCGAGACGCGGCAGCTGATCACCCGCAGGCCCGACCCCCGCGACCGGCGGGCGCGCCAAGTCCTGATCACCGAAGAGGGCCGCGCCCAGCTCGAACGCGCCCAGGAGCGCCTCTCCGTAGCCGAGGCGCGTCTGCTCGCCGACCTCGATGAGCACGACGCCCGCCAACTGCGCCTGCTCCTGACCCGTGTCGCCCAAACCGCTCAGCGCGAGGCGCTGGCCCCCGAGGCCGACTGCTGAAGAAGCGCACGACGCGCCACCGCGTCACCGCGTACTGCCGGCGTCGGGCGTCTACTGCCGTTCCGGATCGGTGGCCGCCGCGGAGCCGTCGGCGGCCAGGGACTCCAAGGCGGGCACCGCGGCGGACAGTGTTTGTCGCTCCTCGGGACTCAGCTTGTCGATTCGCGTGGCGAGCCGGGTGGCGGCCTCGTGGCGCACGGCGCGGAGGAGTTCACGGCCGGTGTCGGTGAGGGCGATCAGGCTGGCGCGGCGGTCCTCGGGGTCGGGGGTGCGCTCGATCCAGCCGGCGGTGTCAAGCAGTTCGACCATGCGGGACGTGGTCGGCAGGGCGATGCCCAGCCGGGTCGCGAGGGTGCTGATGCGCATCGAGCCATGGGTGGCGAGCGCTCCGAGGGCCGTCTGGCGGCTGGGGGTGAGATCGCCGTGTTCGCCCCGGGCGCCCCGAAGGGCGGGAAGCAGATGCTGGAGGGCGGTGCGGAGCCGCTCGGCCAGCTCCGCCGATTCCGGGGCGGCGGGACTCGGGGCTACGGATTCCGGGGTGCCGGGCCCCGGGGTGGTGGACCCCGGGGTGGTGGACCCCGGGGTGGTGGGGTCGAGCGCGGTCATCTCGGCTCCTCTGAGGGTGGTCCCGGTCCATGGCCGGGTGACGATGATGGCGGCGACGGGGGCGGTGGCCCGGACTCCGGCGGGGACGCCTGCCGGGGCGCGGGCGCCGGGTGGTGAGACATGTCCTCGGCGATGTTCTCCGTGTTCTCGGTTTGCTCTGCGTGCCCGCGCCGCCGACCGGTACGACCGTCACCACCGCCGGGGCACCGGCGCCCGCCTTCGGCCCGCCCCCGTGCACATACCGCCCACCCCGCAGCAGCGACGCCACCGCCGCCACCAGACACGCCGCGATGGCGAAGTCGAACGCGGCGGACAGGCCCTGGGAGAACGGCGGGGAGATCAGCGCCGGGAAGAAGCCGCGCCCGGTGAGATAGGCGGCGTGGTGGGCGGGCAGATGGTCGAGCACCTGCGGCCCGAGCAGGGTTTTCACCGGGTTGTAGCTGAGCAGCGAGGCGAACAGCACCCCGACCGGCGGCAGGGCGGCGACCCTCGCCGCATCGCCCGCCGGGACCCCTTCCGAGGTCAGGCCGTGGGTGAGGGCGCCGGGGAGCGAGCCGGCGAGCCCGGCGATCATCAGAGAGAAGAAGATGCCGATGGAGGCCCGCGATCAGGAATCCGATGGTCAGCGGCAGCATGTAGATGCCCGCCCAGAGCGGGGTCTCCTCGAAGCCGTAGCCGTGGCGGGGCAGCCAGATGCCCTGCAACCAGATGACCAGGATGAACATCAGGCCACCCGCGCCCCAGCGCGGCCATGGTTGCTTGATATCAACCAACCTAATCCCGAAATGTCCCAGCGCCAAGTGGGACCATGACGACTCGGGATCGGCGCCGGTTACGAGGGCGCCGGGCCGCATCCGGCGTCGAAGGTCCGGAACACCCCGTCCTCATCGACGGATGCGGCGAACTCCTCGAAGTCCAGGTTGGAGATCGACAGGTTGTTCTCGATCCCCCACAGTTCCGTGGCGATGACCCGGATGGAACGCCCGCGTACTTCTCGCAGGTCCATGACGAGGAGCGGCAACTCCTCCGACGCCATGGCCGCGCCGTCGGCCAGGACGAGGAGCGGATGCTCGTAGTCGGGCGGCAGCAGATCGAGCGCTTCCTCCGGGGTCATGCCCGCGAAACGGCGATCGTCGAGGGGTTCGACGTACGCCAGGAATCCTTCCTCGTTCGGTGTGGCCAGGACCGCGTCAAGGCGCTCCCAGGCAGCGTCGCTGGAGAAGTCCGTCCGTACGAGCAGCACGTCCGCGCCGTGAGGAAGCTGGTTCACGTGAAAACACTACTGGCCGGCGAACCACCGGTCCCGTGCCATCCGCGGTACCCACTTATTTGTGGGTACTTGGCACCGGCGCACAGCCGGGCGAATCTGGTGGCGGGCGGTCGGAGGACCGCCGGATCGGATGACACGGAGGTGGCGTTGCGTCAGGGTGCCGACTGGGCCTCGGCCAGCTTCTCCAGGCGACGGTGTCCCCAATCGGACAGGGGGGCCAACGCCTGGGAGAGGTCGCGGCCGAACGCGGTGAGGGAGTACACGGTCTTCAGTGGCAGCACATCGTGGACTTCCCGGCTCACCAGCCCGTCCGTCTCCATCTCACGGAGCGCCTGAGTCAGAACCTTCTCGCTGAGACCCGGCAGCCGCCGACGTAGCTCACCGGGGCGATACGGGCCGGACTCCAGCGTCCAGAGCAGGGCGGTCTTCCACTTGCCGTCGATCACGGAGATCGCGGCGGTCACTCCGCAGACATTGGTGTCCTGAGCACGGCTGCGTGTCATCTTCGCTCTATTTCCTTTGCGCTATGTACGCGTATATCCATATGGGGGTTGAGTCATGTCCATGTACTCCGAACAGTCTGCCGTCACCGTGCTCGGTCTGGGGCCGATGGGCCGCGCCCTGGCCGGTGCGTTCCTGGACGCCGGACTGCGGATCACGGTCTGGAACCGGACACCGGGCAGGGATCGGGAGCTGATCGAGCGGGGTGCGGTTGGTGCGTCCTCGGCGGAAGAGGCGGTCGCCGCAAGCAAGTTGACGGTGGTGTGTGTGGTGAATTACGACGCGTCGGACGCGATCCTGCGGCGCGACGCGGTCACCGACGCGCTCAAGGGACGCACCGTGGTGAACCTGAGCGCGGACACTCCGGACCGGGCCCGGGACACTGCGGAGTGGGCGGCCGGGCGCGGCATCCGATACCTGGACGGTGCGATCATGACGCCGACCACCACCATGGGAACGCCTGCCTCGGTGTTCATCCACAGCGGCCCGGCGGAGCTCTACCAGGAGCACCGGCCCGTACTGGAGGCGCTGGCCGGTACCCACACCCACCTCGGCGAGGAGATCGGCCGGGCGGCGGCGTACGACATCGCGCTGCTCGACATCTTCTGGACCGCGATGGCGGGCTATGCGCACGCCCTGGCAGTGGCACGGGCGGAGGGAATCAGCGCCCGGGAGTTGGCGCCCTTCGCCAAGGGCATCGGCGCGATCCTTCCGCCGCTCTTCGAAGAGACCGCGGAGGAGCTGGACCGCGGCACCTACTCCGGTGAGGGCAACCCGATGACCTCGGGCGTCTCGACCATGGCCCATATCGTCCACACCTCCGAGGGGCACGGCATCGACGCGGGGGTGATGCGCGCCGCAGAGGGCATGACCCGCCGCGCCATCGGGCTGGGGCATGGCGCGGAGGGGTTCATCCGCGTGGCCGAGGTACTGGGCCGCCGCTGACACTCGTCAGGTGGGGGATGCTCCCCAAAGGTGTTCCCGCTGCCGGTAGTTGACGCTGAAAGGGTCTGGTGCGGCTGCCGTGGTGTGCGAGATTCTGAGCCACTCAAGAGGGTCTTCAGCGAACGGAGGCTACGAGCATGCCGATATCAAGCGCCGCGGAGCTGTCCTTACCGGCAGCGGGCACCTACGAGATCGATCCGGCGGCATCGAGCGTGCGCTTCGACACCCGCGCCTTGGGGCTGCTCCGGGTCCGGGGCACGTTCACCATCGCGCAGGGCCGGATCACCGTTGCCGAGACGTCGGAAGCGTCGTCGGTGGACGTCGAGGTGGAGGCGGCGAGCTTCGCGTCCGGCATTCCGCGGCGCGACAACCACGTCCGGTCGTCCGACTTCCTGGATGTGGAACGACACCCCACGATCCACTTCCGGAGCCGGGGTCTGGAGCAGTCCGCCCAAGGCGCCTCGCTGCACGGGGAGTTGACCGTGTGCGGAGTGACTCAGCCGGTCGTGGTCACGATCGGCAGCGTGGTCGGCGAAGGTGAGCGGATCACCGTCGGCGGCACCGCCTCCATCGACCGATACGCCTTTGGTGTCAAGAAGGCCAGGGGCATGGCGGCTCGCCGTCTCAAGATCACGTTGGACATCGTCGCCGACCGCTGAGTTACGTCGATCCGGCCTGGCACCCCGGGCACGTCATTCCGGCTTACGGGCCACGAAGCTGGCCACCGTCCGCTTCAGGCCTCCGTCGGGCGCTTGCAGCAGCCGTGCGGTGACGGCGAGCCCGGCCCGGTCCAGGAGTTCGGCGAGCCGATCCGGTGGCAGCAGATGGGATGCGTACGACACGGGATGGCCGCCATACGCCCGCGTCGGACGCAACGTCTCGCCGTCTCCCACATAGCCGACCAGCAAAAGATGTCCGCCGGGCGCCAGGGCGCGATGGAACTCGGCGAACACCACGGGCAGCATCTCCGGCGGGGTGTGGTGGGTGGAGTAGTAGGCCAGGGCGCCACCGAGCTCGTCGTCCCCGATCTCGAGCGCGGTCATCGAGCCCACGGCGAACCGCAGATCCGGGTAAGCCTCCCGGGCCAGCTCGACCATCTTCGGCGACACGTCGATGCCGAATGCCGACACCCCCAGCCCGGCCAGGTGGGCCGTCACCTTGCCGGGCCCGCACCCCAGGTCCGCCACCGGGCCGCGCCGGGCCGTCCGTACAAGCTCGGCGAACGCGGCCAGCATCCCGCGCGACAGCGGATCCAACTCGGCGGGGTTCTTGACGCGCTCGACGTAGGCGGTGGCGACGGTGTCGTAGGACTCCCGGACGGCGGCGAGGTAGGAGAGCTCAGTCATGTGGCGAATGTAGACGGGAGCACCGACAGAAGTCCGACGAGCGTCAGGGCTCCGCCTGTGGCCGCCGGTCGAGCACCACGACGTCCCGCCCGGTGCCGATGACGATTCCTTGCCCAGGCCCCATGCACAGCCGACGGTAAACAGGTCCTCCACCGTCGAACACCGCCATCCGCGGTGCGGAGGTCGAAGACGCGGACGGTCATGTCGTAACCGGCGGTGACGGCCACGGGGGTGCCGTCGAGCACACCGCAGACCACTTCAACCACCAACGCATGGCCGAGGGTGGCGCGAACCTCACCGGTGGCCAGGTCCCACACCCGCACCTCCTCGTCGTGGCCGCCCACGACGGCCATGGGCCGACCGTCGATGGTGGTGCAGGCCACCGCGTTCATCGAGCTCTCGTCACCGGCGACGCTGGTGTACAGGGCCGGGGAGGTCTGCTGCCCGGTGGCCCAACGGGGTTGCCATTCGAGCGGTTCCGCGAGCGCGGCACACTGCCGGGTGGCCGCGGAGCGAGCCGCGTCGGTGGCGAGTACGTGGCGTCGGCGGCGCGGGCTGAGCGGTCGGTGCACCGTCGCGGACGCCCGGTAGATGGCGGCGGTGAGCCGCCCTTCGTCCGTCCGGATGTCGCGCAGCGCGAGCAGCGGTTCGTCGGGTTAGGCGTGGACCAGGTAGTCGGCGTCCTTGAGGAGGTCGTCCAGCAGACCGCACCGCCCGGCGTGGGTGGCCAGGTGCCGCAGCGCCTAGGGGTGCGCGCGGGTCCAGTCTCGCGAACCGTCGAGGCCGGGCGGCACCCGGGCGAGCAGCACGTGTGTGAACGCGCGGTGGACGGCGGCCTCGTCCGCACCGTCGCGCAGATGCTCGGCCAGCGCCTGGTGGTAGAGGCGGTAGGCGGAGCGGCCCGCCGCGGGCGCCTCGACGACGTAGGAGCCCGCGCGGCGGCGCAGCCGGAGCAAGTCGTCGTCGGTGTACGTCACTTCAGCGATACGGGAGGCGAGCAGGGCCCAGATGTCTTCCCAGGGCAGGCCCTGCCCCTCGGCGAAGGCGAGCGGCAGGAACAGATCCCGTACCCGCCCGGCGTCCTGGCCCAGTCGGGCCTCCAGGTCCTGGCGCATCGCGTCGCTGGGCAGCCGGGGCAGGCTCCGGCGCCACGCGGTGTCCTGCGGATCGGGGACGACGGGGTCGGCGGCGAGGGTGCCACTGGTGATGCGGGCCACCAGGAACGACGGATCCGACGCCTCCGCCACCGCCCGCGCCACGGCCCGGATCGTCGGGGGGGCTGCCGCCGGTAGGGGCTGTCGGCGGCGGAGTCGAGCAGACCGCGGGCGGCGTAGGCGGTCAGGGCGTCCAGGTCGGCGTGGCGCGGGCCGTCGAGATCAATGCTGTCGTCACGCTGGAGGCCGAGGTCCTTCAGCAGGTGCGGACGGGTGCCGACCAGCAGTCGCAGCCGACCGCGCGCGTGGTCGGCCAGGCGCAGCAGACGCCGGACCAGGTGCTCGGGGTCGCCGGCCTCGTCCAGGGCGTCGATGAGCACGGTCAGCGGATCCGCGCGCCTGGACAGGGCCTCCAACAGGCTGCCGAGTGTATCGGCGGCGGCGCGGGTGGCGGCGGAGATTCCGCGCAGCACCTGATCCATCGTCAGAGCCTGGGCGTAGATGGCCACATCGACCGCTCCGGCCGACGGGACCGCCGAGGGCGGCAGTCCCAGGGCATGCAGGGGTACGGTTGCCCGGCGGTCCGGGTCGGCGAGGGTCGCGATCAGGCCCAGGACGGCGGTCTTGCCCGAGCCGGGGGCCGCGGTCACCGCCAGCAGGGGCCGTCCGGGCTCCGGGTGCGCCAGCCACCGGGTGATGTCGGTCAGGGCCGTATGGCGCCCCAGGAACCACCATCCGCGGGCGGGCCCTGGTATCCCATCGCACGCGTCCGCAACCGCGTCCGGTACTCGATTGGCACGCCGTTCGTCCTGGACCTCCCACTCCCCGGCCCGCTGGATGGCCAGGTCCACCTCGGTCGGCCCGGACCGGTGCCGGGGGTTGGGCAGGAACGGCGGCACCTCGCCGGTCAGGAGGGACAGGCTGGCGCCGATCGTCTGGAACCCCGGCCGGTCGACGTCGGCGTTCATCGCCGAGACCACCGCGTCCATCGCCAGCGCCGAGGGGTGTGGCCGGCCGTGGGCAGGCCCTCCACGGCCCGCCGCAGCAGATGCACGACGTACCGGTCCGGGCCTGCTTTCGGCGGGCTGGGCGGAGGTGATCACGACCAGGCCGGATCCGGCCGTCCGCTCCCAGCTGTGGGCCATCCGGGTCAGTGCGGCGGCGGTGAGTTCGTTGCCGCCACGTCCCGAATAGCAGGTGCCGAGCATCAGCAGCACCCGCCGCACCCGGGTGCCGAGCAGCATCTTGCGGGCCAGCTCGGCGGTGGGCAGGGCGTCGGCGATGTCCTCGGGGTCGGTGTCGGCGGTGAGCAGGACGTGGTCGCCGCTGCCTTCCAGCACCTCGCCGTGGCAGGCGATGTAGACCGTGAGCAGGTCCGTGGACCGCCGCTCCGGGGAGCGGCAGAACTCCCTTAATCGCGTGGTCAGTTGCTCACGCGTCGGATCGAGTCCGAGATCGCCGACGTGTTCGTACCCCATGGGGCCCGTGAACAGGTCGATGATCTCCTTGCGGGCGGCGGCCAGGCCGGGGCGGTTCCAGCAGGGGTCGTGGCGGTAGTGCGCCACGGCGGTGGCGATGAGGAATCGCCTCTCTGTGTCGCCGCTGAAGCTGTGGCTCGCGTCGGCGTCGCTCTTGGCAGTGTCGCTCGCGTCGGTGTCACTCCTGGCAGTGCCACTCCCGTCGGCGTCACTCTCGGTGTCACGGGGCATGCGGTCCCCCGGCGATCGCTTCGCCCGTGTGCGCCGCGGTCAGATAGGCGGTGACATCGTGGGCGTGCGCTCCTTTGTGGACGATCGCGTTGCGCACCCGGTCGCCGAACCGGGGGCGCAGATCCTTCTCGAGCGCCACCACGTCCCCGTGGTCGGCGAGGTTGGTCCATCGCACCTGCTCCGTCCCCGGCCACCGGCCGCGGCCGTCCTCCGGTGCGGGGTCGAGGCGTTGGAAGACCAGGTTGGCGATGCCCAACGGGGAACCGAGCGTGACCAGAGCCCGCACGGGGTGCTCCGGCAGCGCGCACAACGCCTCATACGCCACGACCGACCCCAGCGAATGCGCGACCACGACTTTGGTGTCCGCCGCGATCCGGTCCACCACCCGCTGCCGCGCGGCCCGCCGCATGTCGTCGTCCAGGAGGTAGCGGCTGACCTGTTTGAGGTCGAAGACCAGGGCACGTATCGCCACCCCGGCGAAGAACTTCGAGCGGGACAGCTGCCGCAGCGCCGCCTGCACCGACGCGGGCGTGCGCACCAGCGTGTCCGCGTCCGGTGGGGCCACCGTCTCGTCCACCGCCGCGGCCTGCCGCCACCAGGCCAGCAGCAACTCCTCCTCCAGGCCGGGTGCGACATCGGCCGCGGTGAGGACCGGATCACCGACGGCCAGCAGGGCCCCCGGCGGACGGAACAGATCCCCGTAGAAGGCCATGGCGACATCCGCATCGGCCATCGGGGCGCGGGCGGCACGCGTCAGGCCGTCCGCCAGCGCCGGCCACACACGCACCGCGCAAGACCTGCTCGCCCTTGACCTGTTGGGCGATGCCATGCACACCCACGACACGTGCCATGCCGCTCCCTACAGGTCGATCTCGACGGCCGGGGCGGGGAGCCCCGGCGACTCCAGGGCTGGAGCGGGGAGGCCCGGCGACTCCGCGGCCGGGGCCGGGAAACGGGCGGCCAGGCCCTTCAGGAGCCGGGCGTAGGCGGCGCGCTTCGGCTGCCGCGGCTCGGTCTTCCCGGATTCTCAATTGCCCACCGCTTCCCGGCGGATGTCCAGCACCCCGGCGACCTCGGCCTGGCTCAGCCCCGCGGCCTCACGCAGCCTCTTGCGCTCGACGGGTGTCGGCAGATCGTCCTGGGCGACCTGCTCCAGGAGCGCGTCGACAGCGCTGAACAACTCGTCCTCAGCGGGCACAGAGCTCACCTCCGGGCAGACCCTATCCCAATCGCTCTGCGCGGCGCACGCTTCATCGCACGCTCAATCACTCCTATCGCAAACGGGTCGGCCGAAAGGAACGGCCGACCCGGCGATCGGCGGTGACGACGAACTCGTCGGTGAAGATGAACTGATTAATCGTCAACACACTTGGGGTACTTCGAGCCCCGATTGCAGTCGTGATAGTCGTACTTACTGACGCGGAACTTCTTCTCCCCGTCCCCCTTGGTCGGCTTGACGACCAAGTAGAACTTCTTTCCGTCCTTGACCTTGTCGGTCACCTGCCCGTCAGGGCCCCGGTCGAAATCCTGCGCGCAGCCGGCGAGCGAGGCAAAAGCGGTCATTACCAAAAGGGCGGCGGCAAGGCGACGCATATGGTGCTCCGATCAACTTGGGGACCGGCACAGTGTAAGAGAGAGGCGTCATCGGCAGCACCGCCGGGGACGTCCACATCCAGCAACGACAGCCCATCCGGCGAAAGCGCCGAAGAAGGACCAGAGAACACCCCCATCCCCTCCACCGAAACACCACAACATTCGATATCTCTTCCACTGGTGGCTCGATGGCCGTCAGACTCTTTTCGGCTTGCGTTTCTTGCGCGAGCCCCCCGTTACACGCTGGTGACAGTGGGGACAGAGTCGTGACGGTGCACGGGGACAACTCAAGGGCCGGGTGACGGGTCGTAATGACCGGGAAATCCACCCACGGCACTTCAACCGACAGCACCGACACCACACGAACGGGGACCCACCCATGACGCACATCAAGCGCGCCCTGGCCGTCGCGGCAGTGACCGGCGCCGGCGCGGCCGCCCTGATGGTGGCCGCACCCGCGGCCTCCGCGGCGCCCTCGCACGCGGCGTACAACGGCGCCTGCGGCTCCGGCTATACGGTCGTCAACTCCACCGAGGTCGGGGACAAGGGCACGGCGTATCTCACCTACAGCTCCACCACGGGCAAGAACTGCCTGGTCGCGATCCGGAACGTCGCCGGTGACCCGGTCCCGATGACCATCTACCTCTCGCGGAGCGACACGGAGATCCACAACATCTACGACAGCGGCAACTACCGCTCCTACGCCGGGCCCATCTACACGAACGCACGGGGCGCCTGTGTGGACTGGTGGGGCTGGATCGACGGTGTGCGCTTCGAGAAGGCCAACACCAACTGCGGCTGACCTCCGCGCCTCACTCGGTGCCCCGCACGCTGTGGTGTGCGGGGCACCGCTGTCGCACGGGCCGTGACGTCGCCCGGCGGCATGAGCTACGCGGTCACCTTGGCGAGGAACGCGGCGACGTTCGCCACGGTCCGCACGATCTTCTCCTCCAGGGTGAGCGACTCCTGCGGGCGCGATCCGGCGCCCGCGTCCTTCTTGCCCCGCACATACAGCGAGCAGGCGAGGTCGCTGCATATATAGGCGCCCACCGAGTTGCCCTGCTGCCTGGCCTTACCCGCCTTCGGCGCCACCATCAGGGACACGCCGCCCGTGTGGGCCGTCAGGCACATCGAGCACATGCCGCGCCGCGCCTGCCAGGAGGCGGGGCCGGGGCAGCGCAGCGCGAGGGCGGTCGGGCGGCCGTCCAGCACGGTGACCAGATAGGCACGGTTGGGGGCCTGCGGATCTCGCCAGCCGAGGTAGTCCAGGTCGTCCCAGGGCCGGTCGGCCAGGTCGCGCGGGATGGCCAGGCGCTTCGCCTCGCCCTTGGTGCAGTTCACGAACGCGGCACGGATCTCTTGCTCAGTCATCGGCTTCATGAGCCGCACGCTCATTTGCCTAAAACCTTTAGGCAAATGCATAATCGGTTCTGGTCGAGGAGAGGAAGGGTATGGATGGCACGGGTAGGACTGACCACGGAACGCCTGACCCGGGCGGGGGCGGAGCTCGCCGATGAGGTCGGCTTCGACCAGGTGACCGTCTCGGCGCTCGCCAGGCGGTTCGACGTCAAGGTCGCGAGTCTCTACTCGCACCTGAAGAACTCCCAGGACCTCAAGACCAGGATCGCTCTGCTCGCCCTGGAGGAGCTCGCCGACCGGGCCGCCGACGCCCTGGCGGGACGGGCGGGGAAGGATGCCCTGACCGCCTTCGCCAACGTCTACCGCGACTACGCCCGCGAGCACCCCGGCCGCTACACCGCGGCCCGGCTCAGGCTCGACCCGGAGGCGGCGGCCGCCAGCGCCGGGGGCAGGCACGCACAGATGACCCGGGCGATCCTGCGCGGCTACGACCTGGACGAACCGGATCAGACGCATGCGGTCCGGCTACTGGGCAGCGTCTTCCACGGCTACGTCAGCCTCGAGATGGCGGGCGGGTTCAGCCACAGCGCCCCGGACAGCCAGGAGAGCTGGTCGCGAGCCCTGGACGCCCTCGACGCCCTGCTGCGGAACTGGCCCGCGCCCTGACGAGGCGCGTATCGCTCATCGCGGGTCCGCACGATCCCTGCCTGCATCCCCGCATACATCACCTGCATCCCTGCATCCCTGCATACATCACCCGCATCCGTGCATACATCCCTGATCAACAGGCTGGAACGATGCCCACCACCGAACACCACTGGATCACCACGCCCATCACCGCCGACATCCTGCGGGGCGCCCTCGACCTGGAGCGCACCGCGCACGGGCTACTGCCGCACCGGCTGCCCGCCTGGGCCCGCGCCCAGTGTGCCGACGGGCAGCTCGCCATGGTGGAGGCCCAGCCGTCCGGCGTACGGCTGGTCTTCCGCACCCGGGCCACCGCCGTCGAGCTGGACACACTGCCCACCAAGCGGGTCTACGCGGGCGCCCCGCCCCGCCCGGACGGCGTCTACGACCTGCTGGTCGACGGCCGTCTGACCGCCCAGTCCACGGTGACCGGCGGCAACACCCTGGCCATCGACATGGCCACCGGGACCGCCGAGAGCCGCCCCGGCCCGGCCGGCACCCTCCGCTTCGCCGACCTGCCCGACGGCGTCAAGGACATCGAGATCTGGCTGCCGCACAACGAGACCACCGAGCTCGTCGCCCTGCGCACCGACGCCCCCGTCGAGCCCGTACCGGACCGGGGCCGCAGGGTGTGGCTGCACCACGGCAGTTCGATCAGCCACGGCTCCGACGCCGCGAGCCCCACCGCCATCTGGCCCGCGCTCGCCGCCTCCCTCGGCGGGGTGGAACTGATCAATCTGGGCCTGGGCGGCAGCGCCCTGCTCGACCCGTTCACCGCACGGACGATGCGGGACACCCCCGCCGACCTGATCAGCGTCAAGATCGGCATCAATCTGGTCAACGCCGACCTGATGCGGCTGCGCGCCTTCGGCCCGGCGGTGCACGG
Source organism: Streptomyces sp. NPDC059455 (assembly GCF_042750115.1). NCBI lineage: Bacteria > Bacillati > Actinomycetota > Actinomycetes > Kitasatosporales > Streptomycetaceae > Streptomyces > Streptomyces sp. NPDC059455. The sequence continues at coordinate 28,848 of NZ_JBHYVB010000044.1, read as the reverse complement.
CTTCCTCGACACGATCCGCGAGGGGCATCCCACCACGCCGCTGCTGGTCGTCTCCGCCATCCTGTGTCCCATCCACGAGGACACGCCCGGCCCCGCGTCCTTCGACTTCAGCGCGCTCAGCTCCGGAAGGCTGCGGTTCCTGGCCACCGGCGACCCCGCCGAGCGCGCCGCCGGGAAGCTGACGCTGGGCGTCATCCGCGAGGAGCTGTCCCGGATCGTCGAGCAGCGGGCGGCCGACGACCCCCACCTCCACTACCTCGACGGCCGCGACCTCTACGGCGAGGCCGACGCCGTCGAGCTGCCGCTGCCCGATGAGCTCCACCCGGACGCGGCCACCCACCGCCGTATCGGGGAACGCTTCGCCACGCTGGCCTTCGCCGCCGATGGTCCGTTCGCGGACCACGGCGCCTGACGCCGGGCTCCGTCCGGTACAACGGGAGGGAACGAGCAGGAGCATCGGCGCCCGTGCGAGGGAGGGCCGCGATGACGCCCGATGTGTGGGTGCGGGTCAACAGCGCGACGTTCGGCGGCCGCATGGTGCGCGCCGACACCATCGAGCAGGTCAGATGGGACAGGCAGACACCCCAGCACCTGATCCTGACCCTCCACAGCGGTGAAGAGGTCCGCCAGGACGTACGGGCCGGCGCACCGGTCGACGACATGGACGACACCGAGGGCCCCGATCTCGCCGAGCGGCTGGTGAGCGCGATCGCGCGGGCCTCGGACCGGCCCGGTGGCCACATGCTGGAGCTGAGGCCCGATGAGAGCACCGAAGGCGTGGAGTGGCTCCGGACACCGCTGGTGGACAAGCCATGGGCGGGGTGAGCCGGGGTCTCCCCCGGGCGGCCCGCACCTGCGCCATATCGGAGCCAGGCCCTACCCTGGTGGCCGTGCACATCTGCTTTGTCTGCAGCGGGAACATCTGCCGGTCGCCGTCCGCCGCGCTGGTCTTCGCCGAGCATCTGCGCCGGGCGGGACTCGACGGCGCGGTACGGGTCAACAGCGCCGGTATCGGCCCCTGGCACGCCGGTGAGCCCATAGACGAACGGGCCGGCGAACTGCTGGCACGGCACGGCTATCCGGTGGAGCATGTCGCGGCCCAGTTCGGTGCCGAGCACCGGGACGCCGAGCTGTTCCTGGCGATGGACCGCGGCCACGAGAAGGCGCTGCGCCGGCTGGTCGACGATCCGTCACGGGTCAGGATGCTGCGGTCCTTCGACCCGGATGCCACCGGTGACCTGGACGTACCCGACCCGTACTACGGCGGCCCGGAGGGGTTCGACGAGGTGCTGGCCATGATCGAAGCCTCGGTGCCCGGCCTGCTGGCCTGGGCGCGCGAGCGGCTCGGTGCATGAGCGCCCGTGCCGAGGCCGGGACGGGCGAGGACCCCGGTGCCGCGGCGGCCCGCCTCACCGGCCGTCCGGCGACCCGGCGGCGGCCGCTGTCCGCCGCGCTCACCGAAGTCACCTTCGACGGCGGACAGACGGTGATGGTCAAACGGGGTGACGATCCCGGCGCGGTGGAGGCCGAGGCGGCGGGGCTGCGCTGGCTGGCCGACGCCGGTACGGTCCGCGTCCCGGCGGTGCACGGCCACGACCGGCACTGGCTGGTCACCGACCAGGTGCCGACCGGCCGGCCGAGCGCCCGGGCGGCGGCCCGGTTCGGCCGCGACCTGGCCGGCTTGCACACCGTCGGCGCGCCCGCGTTCGGCGCCCCGCCGCCCGACGGCCCCACGGACGCGTACATCGGCATGGCCCCGATGCGCAATGTCACGGGCACCGACTGGCCGCGCTGGTACGCCGAACACCGGGTGCTGCCCTATCTGCGGCGCGCCGTCGACGACGGCACGGTGCGCCACGGCGAGGCCGAGGTGATCGAACGCGCATGTGAGCGGCTGCCCGAGCTGGCCGGACCCGCCGAGCCACCCGCCCGGCTGCACGGCGACCTGTGGAACGGCAACGTCCTGTGGGGCGCCGACGGGCAGGCGTGGCTGATCGACCCGGCCGCGCACGGGGGCCACCGGGAGACCGATCTGGCGATGCTCCACCTGTTCGGCTGCCCGCACCTCGACCAGGTGCTGGACGGCTACCAGGAGGTGGCGCCGCTCGCCGAGGGCTGGGCCGACCGCGTCGGACTGCACCAGCTCTTCCCCCTGCTGGTGCACACCGTGCTGTTCGGCCGCGGCTACGCCGGGCAGGCGGTCACGGTGGCCCGGGCCGCCCTGGCGCGGTGACCCGCCGCAGTTCCTCGTACAGCCCTTCCAGGGCGGTGTGGTCGTCGTCCGTGCCGGTGTGCGGGGCGGCGAACCAGCGCGCGTACTCGGCGATCTCGGAGAGGCGCCAGTCGAGGGCGAACAGCTCGACCATCGCCGGGTCGGGGCGCAGCCGGTCCCCCGCACCGGCCGCGAGCAGATCGGCGTAGTCCCGCTCGCGTGGCGCGAGGGCCAGCGACTCCCAGTCGACGAGCTTCAGCCCGCACGCGCCCACGACCTGGTTGTCGTTGTGCGGCTCGCCGTGGGTCGTCACCCACTGGTCCCGGCGGGAGTGGGCGAGGTCCGCGAGTTCGAGGTAGCGGTCCGTCCAACGGGTGATCGCGGCATCGTGTGCGGCGATCGCGGCCCGCGCCTCCTCCGCCAGCGGGCCGGAGGTCCAGGGCCGGGCGGTCCGGGCCCGCAGCTCGCCCGGGAACTCGGGGCCGACCTGGGGAGCCCAGTGCCGCAGACCGGGTGGCGGTGTGGCGCGGTGCAGCGCGGCCAGCGCGGCCTCGACCTCGCGGACGTGCGGGGGCCGGCTCGCCTCCTCCTCGGTGGGGCTCCGTCCGTCCAGCCACGGCGTCACGCTCAGCGCGCCCGCCTCGACGCCGACGGTGAACCGGCCGGACGACCGGGCGGGCAACGGCGCGCACACCACGTCCACACCGGCTGCGGCCAGTGCCGCCGCCCCCGCGTAGGCGGCCTCCAGCGTCGCCTCGGTGTGCCGCGGCTCCAGCTGGTCCAACGTCACGAACAGGGTCGTGCCGCCACCGGCCACCCGCCAGTGGTGTGCGCCGAAACCCCAGGGCAGATACGCGACCTCGGCGATTTCCGGCAGCCAATGCGCGGCGACGGCATGCGCGATCGCTTCGTCGCTGATGAAGGAGGGACGGGAGAGCACAGGGCCCGATCCTAGGGAGTGGGTGGCCCACCGTCACCGGATTTTCCGGCGGCCCGTGCCACCACCCGCGCGAACGGAAACCGATGCGCCTGGTGGCCCGTCTTGGGGGGCGGAACCTCACGGATGGGAAGCCATGGTGGAGCAGGTGGACAGCGGTACGACGGCGCCGGTGCGGGCGGGGGTGGCCCGGCGGGCCGGGCGCCGGGTGGTGCGGTGGGCCCGGTGGGGTGACGCGACGGGGGACGCGCGGGGCGGGTCGCCCTGGACGCGGGGGCGGGTGCTCGCCGTGCTGGCGGTGCTGACGGCCGGGCTGCTGGTGTTCCACCGGGCGGTGCCCAACTCCGTTGGGCACATGGGCAGTTTGCTGGAGGCGTTCCTGCCGTGGCTCGGCGTGGTGGTCGTGGTGCTGTTCGGCCTGGCGCTGCTGCGCCGTTCGGCCCTGTCGCTGGTGGCACTGCTGCTGCCGGTGGCGGCGTGGACGTATCTCTTCGGCGAACTGTTCCTGCCCGGGGCGGAGCCCGGCCCGCGTGACCTGGTGGTGGTGCAGCACAACGTCAGCGACGAGAACGCCGATCCGGCGGGTACGGCCCGCGCCCTGGCCGGCGCCGAGCCCGATCTCATCGCGCTGGAGGAACTGGTGCCCCGCGCATTGCCGGTCTACGAGCAGACCCTCGCCCCGGACTACCCGTACCACGCCGTCCGGGGCACCGTCGGGCTCTGGTCGAAGCATCCGCTCACCGATGCCCGGCCGTTGGACATCAAACCCCACGGGATCGCGGAGGGGTGGAACCGCGGACTGCGGACCACCGTCCGCACCCCGCACGGCGAGATCGCGGCGTATGTCGCACACCTGCCGTCGGTGCGCGTCCGGGCGAGTGGCCTCGCGTCCTCCTGGCGTGATGAGAGCGCCGGGCTGCTGGGCGGGGCCATCGCCGCCGAGAAGCGCGATCGGGTGGTCCTGCTGGGTGACCTCAACGGCACGGCGGACGACCGTGGGCTGGCCCCGCTGACCTCGCGGATGAACGTGGCGGAGCGGGGCTTCGCCTTCAGCTTCCCCGCGGGTTTCCCGCTGGCCCGGATCGACCAGGTCATGGCCCGCTCGGCAACCGTCGGCCACATCCGCGCCCTGCCCGCCACCGGCAGCGACCACCTGCCGGTCGCCGCCAGGATCACGCTGGACTGAGGGGGATCCGCTCGGACCATGCGCATCCCCCGGTGCCCTCGCCTGCCCCATGCACCAGCCAGTACAAACTCGGATAAAATGACATGGACGCACGATCAACGACGCCCACCCGCCCCGCTGCCGCTGCCAAACCCCGGCCGGCGCCACTGACGCCGCGGCCAAGCCCCGCCCCCAGGGCACACCCGGGGACGGCCGCACATCCGGAGTGGGCCGACGAGGTCCACTCGGTGGCCGGGGGCCGTGCGGTGAGCGTGGCCCTCGACCCGATCGGCGGGAAGCCTGCGGAGCGCCTGCTGGATCTGTTGGCGCCGGGCGGAAAGCCGGTGAGTTACGGGCTGATCGCCGAGGAGCCGATCTCGGTGCACGCGGCGACGCTGCTGAACAAGTCGCTGACGCTGCGGGGCAAGAACGTGGTCGGCCGGTGGCTGTCCGAGGCGTCCGCCGAGCGGCGGGCATCCGACATGGCCACCGCGCGGCAGATCGCGCTGGGACTCACGGACCAGTTCGACGTGGCCGCCACGTACGGCCTCGGCGAGTTGGCCGGCACCGTGGAGCACGCGGTGCGGCCCGGCAAGGTCGGCACCGTCCTCGTCCGCACCTGGTAGCCGTGGTAGCCGCCACCACGTCGCGGGGTCTCCTCGGGAGCGGTCCCGGGATGTGCGGGTTAGAAATGCGGCGCACGCATTCCCGACCCAGGAGGTTCCACTGATGAGTACCGGTATGCGCTGGAGGACCGCGACGGCCGCGGTGACCACGACCCTGGCGGGCACGCTGGGACTCGGCCTGATGTCGCCGGTGGCGCAGGCCACCGCCCACGGGCCCTGCTACGACGGGCGGTGCAAGGTCACCGTGTCGAGGCCCACGAGCATCAAGGTCGACAGCCATCGGTTCGGGTTCGGGAAGCTGCGGATCACCCACATCAGCTCCCGGTCCGTGAAGATGGCGGCCACCACTACGGGCGGCGCGCACCTGAGCGGCAGCACCAGCCCGGGCGGCACCGTCAGGCTCAACAACCTGAGCATCGGGGTGCGGTCGGTCAGCGGCCACAAGGCCAAGCTGGTCCTCTCGTCCTGATGTCCTGACCCCTCGTCACCTCACGGAATGGCACCCCGGCGCATGCGTCCGCGCCGGGGTGCCATCCGTAGTACGGTTCCGTCGTCACGCGCCGCGAACCGGATTCCTGCTCGGACAGGACTCGCCTCGGCTGCCCATTCCGGCCCGATCATGACGAGGACCCAGAGCGATGCCACCGTCCCTCAGCAACTTCAACATGGACCTCCTGGTCCCGCTGCATGCCCTGCTGATGGAACGGAGTGTGACCAAGGCGGCGGAGCGCGTCGAGGTCACTCAGCCCTCGATGAGCACCTCGCTCGCCAAGCTCCGCTGCCACTTCAATGAGCCGCTGCTGGTCAGGGACGGCCGCCGCATGGTGCTGACTCCCCTACCCCCATGTGCAGATCAAGGTCGCCCCGCTGCACCACGGCATGGTCGACCAACTCCGCAGAGCCCAGTGCGATCTGGTCATCTGGCCGCCGATGATCCAGGACAGGGAGCTGGAGACGTTCTCCAGCGCCACGTTGTTCACCGATGAGTTCGTGGCCGTGGTGGACCAGGACCACCCCGAGGTCGGTGAGGTCCTGACCTCCGATCAGCTCTGCACCCTGCCGTACGTCCAGATCGGGGGGCCGCAGCCCACGATCGCCGACTCGGTTCTCGCTCAACTCGGCCTGCCCCTCCGGGCCGTGGCCGCCACCGACAACTTCACCAACGCGGCCTGTCTGCTCCCCGGCACCCGCATGGTCGCGGTGATACAGCGGCGCCTGTTCGACCAGCTCGGCCCGCGTATCGGCCTTCGGACCGTGGCGCTCGATGTGCCGCTGCCACGGCTCGTCGAGTCGATGTACTGGCATCCCAGGAACACCGTCGACCCCGCCCACCGATGGCTGCGCGAGCGGGTCCTGCGCCTGTGCGCCACCGACCTTCCGGACCGGCCGCACGACGACACCGGGCCTTCGCGGGGCGCGGCGAGGGCGGGGGTCCGGGTGCCGTCCCGGTCCGGCGTCCGGTCGCCTTCCACCGACATGCTCAGGCCGACCCACGAACACTTCGACCACTTCTCCGAGGAGACGCTCCGCAAGGCCGCGGAGAACAACCCGGCCCTGCGCATCTGGACCAACACCTCCGTCGCCAAGCAGCTGGACGGCCTCGGCACCCGGGTCACCACCGTCGGCGAGGGCGAGACCTTCACCGCGGCGGGATTCGAGGTGAGGGTCTACGGCACCTGGCACGCGCCCATCCACCCCGACATCCCGCCGGTCGGCAACGTCGGCTTCCTCATCGACGACGCCCTCTTCCACCCCGGAGACGCGCTCACCGTCCCCGATGCCACCGTCGACACCCTGCTGCTGCCCGTGCACGGCCCCTGGTCGACCACCGGGCAGCTGATCGACTACGTGCGGGAGGTGGCCCCACGAGACGCCTACGCCATCCACGACGGCGCTCTCAATGACGTCGGCAACGCGATACTCGCCGGGTTCCTGGGCGACAACGGCCCCGGCGTCGGGGCCCGCTACCACCAGTTGACCGCCGGCACATCCATCGGCCTCTGCCGAGTTGTCGGCTGAGTTGTCGGCCTCTGCTGAGTTCCAACCCGACCGCCCCGCAGGCGGCGCACTGGTGAGTCGCACGCGAAGCTCCATCGGAATGGATCGAGGTTCGGAGCCGGACACACCACGCCCGGCCGCGCCACGCACCACCCGACTCCACCCTCCTCATCCCACCCCATGTGACGGACGTCACAGTATGCGGGAGCCTTGTCTTCAGGTCATCATATGACCCGATCGCCGCAGGTGGCCGGGGCCGATCGCGCCCCGGACACCTCAGCAAGCGCGGCGGCGCTCCCCCATCAGCACAAGCCAAGGACGAGGAGGGGCATGAGCGACCAGGACAGGCCGACGCGACCGCGCGTGGGCGTGGTGGGGCTCGGGGCCATGGGACTCGGCATGGCGCGCAGCCTGCGGACGGCGGGCTACGACGTCGGGGTCCACGATCTGCGGCCGGAGGTGGCCGAGGGCTTCGCCCGCGACGGCGGAACGGCGTACGCCTCCCCCGGCGACCTGGCGGCCGCGGTGGACGTGGTGGTCAGTGTCGTGGTCAACGCGGCGCAGGTGGAGTCGGTGCTGTTCGGCGCCGACGGGGCCGCCGACCGGCTTCGCCCGGGGGCCGTCTTCGTGATGTGCTCCACGGTCGACCCGGGCTGGTCGGCGGAGCTCGGGGGACGTCTGGCCGAGCGCGGTGCGCTCTACCTGGACGCCCCCATCTCCGGTGGCGCCGCGCGCGCGGCGGCCGGTGAGCTGACCATGATGACGTCGGGCCCCGCCACGGCGTACGCGGTGGCCGACCCGGTACTCGAGGCCATGAGCAGCACGGTCTACCGCCTGGGCGAGCAGCCCGGCCTCGGTTCGAAGGTCAAGATCGTGAATCAGCTGCTCGCGGGTGTGCACATCGCCGCGGCGGCCGAGGCCATGGCGCTGGGTCTGAAGGCCGGTGTCCCGGCCGAGGCGCTCTACGAGGTCATCACGCACAGCGCGGGCAACTCGTGGATGTTCGAGAACCGGATGGCGCATGTGCTCGCCGGTGACTACACGCCGCTCTCCGCCGTCGACATCTTCGTCAAGGACCTGGGGCTCGTCCTCGATTCGGCGAGGCCGGAGAGGTTCCCGCTCCCCCTGGCCGCCACCGCTCACCAGATGTTCCTCCAGGCGTCAGCGTCCGGTCTGGGCTCGGAGGACGACAGCGCGGTCATCAAGATCTTCCCCGGGATCGATCTGCCCCAGTCGGTGGGTGCCTGACATGGGCATCCGACTCGGCTGCATCGCCGACGACTTCACCGGCGCCACCGACCTGGCCAACAACCTGGTGCGGGCGGGCATGCGCGTGGTCCAGCTGATCGATGTACCGCCGCCCGGCGCCGAACGGCCGGTGGACGCGGATGCCGTGGTCATCGCCCTCAAGTCACGGACCGTTCCGGCCGCCGACGCCGTCGACACGTCGCTGCGGGCCCTCGCCTGGCTGCGGTCCGCGGGTGCCGAGCAGATCTACTTCAAGTACTGCTCCACCTTCGACTCGACACCGGCCGGCAATATCGGGCCGGTCACCGAGGCCCTGATGGACGCGCTCGGCACCGACTTCACCATTGCCACGCCCGCGTTCCCCGACAACGGGCGCACGGTCTTCAAGGGCCATCTCTTCGTCGGCGATGTGCTGCTCAGCGAGAGCGGTATGCGCCATCACCCGCTCACCCCGATGACCGACCCCAATCTGGTCTCGGTCCTCGGCACGCAGACCACACGAGCGGTCGGGCTGATCGACCACACGGTGGTCGGCCGCGATGCCACGGCGGTCCGGGCGCGGATCGACGAACTGCGCGCGCAGGGCGCCGGAATCGCCATCGTCGACGCCGTCTCCAACGACGACCTGGTGCGCCTCGGCGCGGCGGTTCAGGGGATGCCCCTGGTGACCGCCGGTTCGGGCCTGGCCATCGGGCTGCCCGCGAACTGGGGGTTCACACCGTCCCGCGCCGCCGCACAGCTGCCGGCGCCCGGCGGCCACCGGGCCGTCATCTCCGGATCGGTCTCCGCCGCCACCAACCAGCAGGTCCAGGAGTTCCTGCGCACCGGCCGCCCCGCGTTCAGCGTGGATCCGCTGCGGGTCGCGACCGGTGAGGACGTGTCCGGCGAGGCGCTCGCCTTCGCCGAGGCGCATCTGGCCGACGGGCCCGTCCTCTTCTACTCCACCGAGGGGCCCGAGGCGGTCCGCACCGTCCAGACCCGGCTCGGCGCCGCCGAGGCCGGCGAGCTGGTGGAGCGGACCCTGGCCCGCGTGGCCGAGGGCCTGGTGCGGCGCGGTGTGCGTCAACTCGTCGTCGCGGGCGGCGAGACCTCCGGAGCGGTCGTCCGGGCGCTCGGCATCACCGGACTGCGCATCGGACCCCAGATCGATCCCGGTGTGCCCTGGTGCGCGGCGGCGCTGCCCGGCGGGGACACGCTCCACATCACGCTGAAGTCCGGCAACTTCGGTGGCCCCGCGTTCTTCACCGGCTCCTTCGCCCTGCTCGACCGGGAGGTCTCATGACCGAGCTCCGCGAGACCGCCGTGGACGAGGCACGCGACGAGATCGTCCGGGTGGGCACGAGCCTGTTCGACCGGGGCTATGTGCACGCCAGCGCCGGGAACATCAGTGCCCGGATCGGCGACGGCCATCTGATCACGCCCACCGACGCCGCCCTGGGTTTCCTCGAGCGCGACCGCCTCGCGCTGGTCGACGCCCAGGGTGAGCAGCGCGCGGGCGACCGCGCGAGCAAGACCCTGACGCTCCATCGGCGTATCTACGCGGCCGACCCCACGGCCCGGTTCATCATCCACACCCACTCCACCCACCTGGTGGCGCTCACCCTGGCCGGGGTGTGGAGCCAGGACGACGTGCTCCCGCCCATCACGCCGTACTTCGTGATGAAGGTGGGGCACGTTCCGCTCATCCCCTACCACCGGCCCGGCGACCCGCGCGTGGCCGACCTGGTGACCGCCCGGATCGCCGACCGCCTGGCGAGCCACACGCCGATCAGGGCCGTCCTCCTCGACCGGCTCGGCCCCGTGGTCTGGGGCCCGAACGCGGCCGCCGCCCTCGCCGTCCTCGAAGAACTCGAGGAGACGGCGCGTCTCTGGCTCCTGACCGACCGTCGACCGGGGCCCCTCACCACCGACGCGATCGACGAATTGAGGACCACGTTCGGCGCCGCTTGGTGACCTGCCGCTCCCCCGTCCCCGTTCCCTCCCCGTCCCCTTCCTCGTCCCCTTCCCCGTCGCAGAATCCCTGAGCCGCAAAAGGATTCCGTCATGCCCATGCCCGCAGTGGCGGCCGAGACGCCCGCGCTTGCCCGCGAGAACACCGTCTACCGCAAGGTCGTACGCCGCATCGTCCCCTTCCTCGTCCTGTGCTACGTGGCCTCCTACCTGGACCGGGTCAACGTCGGCTTCGCGAAGCTCCAGATGTCCGATGACCTCGGGTTCAGCGAGGCGGCGTACGGCCTGGGGGCGGGCCTGTTCTTCATCGGCTACTTCCTCCTGGAGGTGCCCTCGAACCTGATGCTGCAACGCGTCGGAGCCCGCACCTGGATCGCCCGCATCATGATCAGCTGGGGCCTGGTCTCGGCGGCGTTCATGTTCGTCACCAACGAGGCGACGTTCTATGTGCTGAGGTTTCTGCTCGGTGCCGCGGAGGCGGGGTTCTACCCCGGGGTGATCCTCTACTGCACCTACTGGTTCCCCTCGCACCGCCGGGCCCGGGTGATCGCGATGTTCATGTCGGCCATCCCGGTGGCGGGCATCTTCGGCAATCCGCTCTCCGGCTGGATCATCGACAGTTTCCAGGGTGTGAACGGCTGGCAGGGCTGGCAGTGGATGTTCCTGCTGGAGGCGGTCCCCGCGCTCCTCGTCGGTGTCGTCACGTTCTTCTACCTGGACGACGGCGTGCGGGACGCGAAGTGGCTGACCGATGAGGAGAAGGCCGTCGTCGAGCGGGCGGTCGCCGACGACGGCGCGCACCGGACCGTGCACGGCCGGGTCCGGGACGCCTTCCGTGAGCCCAGGGTGTGGCTGATGTGCCTCATCTACTTCTGCTTCGTGATGGGCCAGTACGCCCTGACCTTCTGGATGCCCACGTTCGTCGAGTCCACCGGCATCGAGGGCAACGTGGCGATCGGTGTGCTCAGCGCCGTGCCGTTCGTGGCCGCGCTCGTCGCGATGAACCTGTTCGGCCGCTCGGCGGACAAGCGCCGCGAGCGACGCTGGCACCTGGTCATCCCGAGCCTGATGGGCGCCGTCGGGTTCTCGCTGTCCGCCGTGTGGAACGGGTCGACCACGCTGTCCCTGATCGCGCTGTCGGTCGCCGCGGCCGGGGTGCTGACCTGCGCTCCGCTGTTCTGGTCGCTCCCCACCGCGTTCCTGGGCGGCACCGCGGCGGCGGCGGGCCTTGCCATCATCAACTCGGTGGGCAACCTCGCCGGTTTCGTCAGCCCCTACATGATCGGCGCGCTCAAGGACGCCACCGGCTCGGCGTCGATCCCGATGTACGTCCTGGCCTTCACTCTGGTCGTGGGCGCCGCCGCGGTGCTCACCACCAAGAAGCAGGTCGTCAACCGCTGACCGGGACGTCCCGGCCCGAACGCAGGAGCCAGCATGCCGAGGTTCGCCGCGAACCTGTCCATGATGTACACCGAACACGACTTCCTCGACCGCTTCGCCGCGGCGTCGGCGGACGGCTTCGAGGCCGTCGAGTACCTCTTCCCCTACCCGTACGACGCCACCGAGCTGCGGCGCAGGCTCGACGACCACGGCCTGAGGCAGGTGCTCTTCAACGCGCCTCCCGGCGCCTGGGAGGCCGGCGAGCGCGGGATCGCGGCGCTGCCCGGCCGCGAGGCGGAGACGCGCTCCGGGATCGGCCGGGCCCTGGAGTACGCGGCGGAGCTCGGCTGCCCGCGAGTGCATGTGATGGCCGGGCTGGTGGGATCGGGCGATTCGGCCGAGCACCGCGACACCTATCTGGCCAATCTCGCCTGGGCCGCGGAACGGGCCGCCGCGGCGGGCGTCGACATCCTGATCGAGCCGATCAACGGCCGCGACATGCCCGGCTACTTCCTGAACCGGCAGTCCGAAGCGCACACCGTGGTACGGGAGGTGGCGGCCCCGAACCTCAAGGTGCAACTCGATCTCTACCACTGCCAGATCATCGAGGGCGACCTGACCACGACCCTGCGCCGTGACCTGCCGACCGGCCGGGTCGGCCATCTGCAGATCGCGGGCGTACCCGATCGCCATGAGCCCGACCGGGGCGAGCTGAACATCCGCCATCTGCTCGGCGTCATCGACGACCTGGGCTTCGACGGGTGGATCGGCTGTGAGTACATCCCCCGCGCCGGTACGAGCGAGGGGCTCGGCTGGCGACACGACTACCGAGGAGACAACGCATGAGGATCGTCATCACGGGTGGCTTCGGCTTCCTGGGCCGGCGGGTCGCCGCCGCACTGCTCACGTCACGGACGTTCCGCGGTGTGCCGATCGACCGGCTGGTGCTCGCCGACCGCGTGGTGCCGCCCGGTTCGGCGGCGGACGACCCCCTCGTGGACATCGTCCAGGGCGATCTGGCCGACCGGCTGGACGAGGTGTTCACGGAGCCGGTGGATGTGCTGATCCATCTCGCCTCCGCGGTCTCGGCCGAGTGCGAGGCCGACTTCGACCTCGGTATGAGCGCCAATGTGGACACCACACGCGCGGTGCTGGAGGCCGCGCGGGCCCAGTCGGCGGCCGGCGGGCCGATGCCGCGGCTGGTGTTCTCCAGCAGCGTCGCCGTCTACGGTTCCGATCCCGCGCTACCGCTGCCACCGGTCGTCAGCGAGTCCACCCTGCCCACCCCGAAGTCGAGCTATGGGATCCAGAAGCTCGTCTGCGAGCAGTTGATCGCGGACTACACCCGCCGCGGTTTCCTGGACGGGCGCGTCGCCCGTCTGATGACCGTGTCGGTACGGCCGGGCAAGCCGAACGCGGCTGCCTCCGGCTTCCTGTCCGGCATCATCCGCGAACCGCTCGCGGGCCTCCCGGCCACTTGCCCGGTCCACCCCGAGCTGAAGGTGGCCCTGGCCTCGCCACGGCGCACCGTCGAGGGCATCCTCCGCGTCGCGGAGGCAGAGCGCGGTGCCGGGCCGGGCCGGATCGCCGGCGGGGTGCCGGTCAACCTTCCGGCGCTCACGGTCTCGGTCGCCGACATGCTGAACACACTGCGGCAGGTGGCCGGCGACGCCGTCGCCGACCTGGTGACGATCGCGCCCGACCCCGATGTCGAGGCCCTCGTCGGCTCCTGGCCCGCCGTGTTCGACAACGCACGGGCCGCGGCACTCGGGCTGGCCCCCGACCCGGACTTCGCCTCGGTGGTACGCGCCTACGCCGAAGACCACGCCGACGCGGTCGTGGACAGAGCGCACCCTTAGGGATGTCCGACGGATCTTGCGGAGCCCCTGCCACGCTGCGGACACCCCGTAGCGGCCGGGGCGACCGGGGCGGTGCCGATAAACTGAAGACCATGTTCTCCAAGGTGAGCGGTCCCGTGCGGCTCGCGGATCGGGTCGCGGCGATACTCTCGGAAGAGATCGAGTCCGGACGGCTGGCCGAGGGCGACAAGCTCCCGACCGAAGTGGAGCTGGTCAAGCAGCTGGGCGTCAGCCGGACCGTCGTACGCGAGGCAGTGTCCCGGCTGCGCAACGCGGGCCTGGTCGAACCCCGTCAGGGGCTCGGCGTGTTCGTGATGCCGCGCCGCACCCGGCCACTGGACCTGGAGGCCGAGACCGCCGAGGACACCAAGTCCAAGGTGCGGCAGATCGTGGAGGTGCGCCGCCCCATCGAGGGCGAGGCGGCGTACCTCGCGGCCACCCGGGCCGCCCCGGCCGACCTCGCCCGGATGCGTCAGGCCCTGGAGGCCATCGACACGGCGGTGGCGGCCGGTGGCGACGGCGTGGACGAGGATCTCGCCTTCCACCGCTCCGTCGCCGAATCGACCGGGAACGCGGTGATGCTCTCCACGCTGCGCTACCTCGGCGAGGTGCTGCGCGGCGGAATCCGCGTCACGCGTGCGAACGAGGCACGCCGCGGTGACTTCCTCGAGGCGGTCCGGCAGGAGCACCACGCCATCCTGGCCGCCATCGAGGCCCGGGACGCGGAGGCGGCACGCGACGCGGCGCTGCTCCACCTGAGGCACGCGGCGTCCCGGCTGCACGACGCGGACGAGGGGTTCTGGACCGAGACCGAGAACCTCGAGGTGGATCTCGACGCCGCGCCCTGAGCCACGATGCGCGGCGCGTGGCGCTCAGCGGCTCGGGGGTGGCATGGTGTGCCCGGCGGGTCCGCTCGCCGCCGCGTCGGTGTAGCGGCGGGCCAGGTGGGCGAAGGCGTCTTTGAGTTCGGCCGGCCCGATGACCTCGATGCCGGCGTCGAACCTGCCGATGGTGGCGGCCAGTCCGGGCCATGACCACGCGCCCAGGACGAGTCGGCAGCGGTCCGGGCCAAGTTCCTCCACGACTCCGTCGTGGGCGAAGGGGGAGACGTCGGCGGCGGGGAGGTCGAGGATCACCTCGCCACGGCAGGGCCAGCCGCCGGGGCCGTCGGCTCCCTGGAACCTGCTCGCGACGAAGGCGGCCACATCCCCTCCGGGCACATCGCGCGGGGTGAAGCGGGGGCCCGTCGGGGTGCGCGGGGTGATCCGGTCGACGCGGAAGGTGCGCCAGTCCTCGCGGTCGAGGTCCCAGGCGACGAGATACCAGCGCCCGCCCCGGGTGACGAGGTGGTGTGGCTCCGCGCGGCGCGGCGGAGTGGCGGCGGGGCCGGCGTCGGAGGCACCCGGTGCGGACACGGGGGCGTAGTCGAAGCGCAGCACCTCGCGGGCGCGGACGGCCGCGCTGAGGGCCATGAGCACCTGCGGGTCGACCCGCGGATTCGGCCGGGTCCCGGCCCCTTCCACGGCGGTGACCTGGAGGGTGTCAACGCGATGGCGCAGCCGTGCGGGCAGCACCTGCCGGACGGTGCTCAGCGCCCGCGCGGCCGCTTCCCCGATTCCCGCCCCGGTGGCGGTGGCGGTCTGAAGCGCCACGGTGAGAGCCACGGCCTGGTCGTCGTCGAACAGCAGCGGTGGCAGTTCCGTACCGGCGCCGAGCCGGTAGCCCCCGTCGGGGCCCTTGGCGGCCACGATGGGGTAGCCGAGCTCGCGCAGGCGGTCGACATCGCGGCGCACGGTGCGCGGGCTGACCTCCAGCCGCTCGGCCAGCAGCTGCCCGGGCCAGTCCCGGCGCGCCTGGAGCAGCGAGAGCAGTGAGAGCAGTCGCGCTGAGGTCTTCGGCATGACTCCCATTCTGCTCGCGGTAGCGGCCACAACCTGTCCGCTTCCCCTGCGACTGTTCTCTCCATCAGAGCCCAGAACGACCAGAAGGATCCGATCACCGTGACCGCCACCACCATGCCCTCCTCCGAGCTCGACAGCGAGCGGGCCGATCTGCTCGCCGAACTCGCCACCGCGCGATCCGCCCTCACCAACACGGTGCGCGGGCTCGGCGACGAGCAGGCCGGCGAGCGTCCGACGGCCAGCGCACTGTGCCTGGGCGGGCTGATCAAGCACGTCGCGGCCATCGAGGAGGGATGGCTGCGCTTCGTACTCGAAGGCCCTTCGGCGCTGCGTTTCGACCTGCCCGACGGTGTCACCTGGGCCGACCTCGCGGCCGGTACCGCACGTGAGATCCCGCAGTGGGCGATCGACAACCAGAACAACTTCCAGATGCTGCCCGGTGAGACGCTGGCCGGGATCCTCCAGCGCTATGAGGAGGTCGCCGCCCGGAGCGAGGAGATCATCACCACCATCCCCGATCTGTCGGCGACGCATCCGCTGCCGGAGGCGCCCTGGAACGAGCCGGGGGCGGTGCACAGCGTGCGCCGGGTGCTGATGCACGTCATCGCCGAGACCGCCCAGCACGCCGGGCACGCGGACATCATCCGCGAGTCGCTCGATGGGCGGAAGGCCGGCTGACCGCCGACCGGATCTCCTCGGAACCCGGGGGGGGGGGCCCCGCCCCCCCCCCCCCCGGTTCCGGAACCCAAGAGCCAAGGAACCGAAGGGAACGGCGCGACTGTGAAGACGCGTGAGCTGGGGCGGACCGGTATCCGGGTCAGCCCCTACTGCCTGGGCACGATGCTGTTCGGCCGGGCGGGCAACCCCGATCACGACGACTGTGTCCGGATCATCCACCGGGCGCTGGACTCGGGGATCAACTTCATCGACACCGCCGATGTCTACGGACCCCACGGGGAGTCCGAGGACATTGTGGGCAGGGCGCTGAAGGGGTGGCGCGACGACATCGTGCTGGCCACCAAGGTCAACGGCACGATGGGCGATGATCCCAACCGTGCCGGCAGCGTGCGCGCCATCGGGTCCTCCAACCTCCCGGCCTCGGAGATCGTCGAGGCGCGGTGGGTCGCCGACCGGCGCGGACTGCACCGCTTCCGCACCGAGCAGCCCCCGTACTCCATCCTCAACCGCGCCATCGAGCGGGAGGTCCTGCCGGTCTGCCGGCGCTACGGCATGGGCATGCTGGTGTGGAGTCCGCTGGCGATGGGCCTGCTCACCGAACGCTACCGCGAGGGCGGGCCCACGGTGCGGAACGCGCGGATGAAGTGGGTGCCCCGGCATCTGACCGACGAGCGCGAACTCGACGCCGTGGAGCGGCTCATCCCGCTGGCCGAGGACGCCGGTCTGTCGCTGACCCACCTGGCGATGGCCTTCGCCATCACCCACCCCGGCGTCACCTCGGCCATCATCGGGCCGCGCACCATGGAGCATCTGGAGGATCTCCTGGCCGGGGCCACCGTCACCCTCGATGACGACGTCCTCGACCGGATCGCCCGGATCGTGGCGCCCGGAACCGACATCGGCCCGCTCGATGTGTCCTACACCCCGCCATCCGTCCAACGCCCGGCGCTACGGCGGCGACCGGCCGACGAGCGCGCCGGGGTGGCACGATGACCGTTCTCGGCAGCCGGGCGCTGGGCCGTGCGACGCTCGCCCGGCAGTTGCTGCTCGACCGTGCCGATGTGCCCGTCGTCGACGCCGTCGCGCACCTGTGCGGTATGCAGGCGCAAGAGCCGCAGGAGCCGTTCACCGGGCTCTGGTCACGGCTGCGCACGTTCGACCCGGGCGCCCTCTCCGACCTGCTGACCGGGCGAAGCGTGGTGCGCACCCACCTCATGCGCCGCACGGTCCATCTCCTCACCGCCGATGACACCGTGGCCTGGCGCGCCCGCCACGACGCCATGCTGCGTCAGCGGGTGCTCGGGACCTACCGCCGCGAGCTGGAGGGGATAGACCTCGGCGAACTCGCCACCGCGGGCCGGGCGGTGATGGCCGACGGCGAGCCGCGCTCGATGGCCGAGCTGGTGCGGACGGTCTCCGACCGCTGGCCCGCCCCGGCACCGCGGGCACTGGGCGAGATGCTGATCGCCGCCCTCGTCCCGGTGGCGCAGACGCCGCCGCGCGGGCTGTGGCGCTCCCGGGGAGGGGTGCGTAACGTCCTGCTCTCCTCCTGGCTGGGCCGACAGATGGACGCGCCCGCCCCCGACGGCTCCGACCCGGTCGGCCAGGCGCTGGTACGGCGCTATCTGGCCGCCTTCGGCCCCGCGGCCTCGGCCGATCTGCGCGCCTGGTGCGGCCTCGCCGGGCTCCCGGCCGCGGGGGGGGCGGGGGGCGGCCCGGGGGGGGGTGGTGTTGCCGCGGCGGGGCGCGGGCCCGCTCACGCTGTTGGACCTCCTCGCCCCCCTCGAGGGCGCGGCGGACCGGGGGGCACCGGCGGCGGCCGGGGACGCCACGGCCGGCCCGCCCTTGGAC